>CALMLJ010000026.1 GCA_937868025.1 uncultured Acidimicrobiaceae bacterium | reverse complement strand
GCATCGAGTTCCACCCCGAGCGAGTTCAGCGCCATGCACACCATCGTGTACTGACCCACGGTGAAGATGAGGTCGAGCATCTGCTGAGAACCCAGGTCCGCTTGGAGCCGCTGCCAGGTGGTGTCGCTCACCACGTGATCCGCGATCAGCTCGTCGGTGGCGGAGAGCAGCGCTGCCTCGCGATCGCCCCATCCGTCGTAGCCCTCCGTCGCGGCACGGGCGATCTCGTCGTCGGTCAGCCCGACCTGCCGACCGATGACGGTGTGCTGGCCGAACTCATAGGCGCACCCGCAACGCCACCCGGCTCGCAGGATCAGGAGCTCGCGATCACGGGCCGAGAGCGTGTTCTTACCGAGCACGTGCCCGCCGAACACCATCCACCGCTTCAGCAGCTTCGGGTGGTGCGCCAGGGTCGTGAAGATGTTGAGGTGCCCGACGGCGTCGAGCAGCGCGACGGTTTCGTCGTCCCACTCGTCGCTCGTCGTCGGCTCCAGCCGTGGGCGTGCCGGTCGTGTCATGGTCCCCCTCGATGTGCTCGGGTCCTCGCCGATCGGCAGCAGCCATCGCGTGGACGGGTGCCATCATGGCCGACTCCCGGTCCGTCCCGACGACCGCGGCCGGCCCACGTGGCTAACGTCGCCCGCGACGATCGGAAGGAACCCAGATGGCAGAGATGGAATACCGCAGGCTCGGCAGCAGTGGTCTGAAGGTCAGCGTGTTGTCGTTCGGATCGTGGGTCAGCTTCGGCACCCAGATGGATACGGGCCTCGCGCGTGACTGCATCGCCGCCGCCTGGGACGCCGGCGTCAACTTCTTCGACAACGCGGAGGCGTACGCCGGAGGCGAATCCGAGCGCATCATGGGCGCCGCGCTCGCCGAGCTGGGATACCCCCGCAACGAGTACGTGGTGTCGTCGAAGTTCTTCTGGGGCATCGGCAGCGCGCCGAACATGACCAACACGCTGAACCGCAAGTACCTGCACCAGGCGATCGACGGCTCGCTCGAGCGCTTCGGTCTCGACTTCCTCGACCTCGTCTACTGCCACCGACCCGACCCCAACACCCCGATCGAGGAGACGGTGTGGGCGATGTCGGACATGGTGTCGAGCGGCAAGGCCCTCTACTGGGGCACGTCGGAGTGGTCAGCCGACGAGATCCGCGCCGCGTGGCACATCGCCGACAAGCACCACCTTCACAAGCCGCAGATGGAGCAGCCGCAGTACAACCTCTTCGAGCGCAACAAGGTGCAGCGCGAGTACGCCCGTCTCTACGAGGACATCGGGCTCGGCCTCACGACGTGGAGCCCGCTCGCCTCCGGCCTGCTGTCGGGCAAGTACGTCGACGGGGTTCCGGACGGGAGCCGCGCCACGCTGCCCGGCTACGAGTGGCTCCGCGACCTCCTCACCGACCCCGATTCGAACGCGAAGGTCCGCCAGTTGTCCGCCGTCGCCGACGAGCTCGACTGCACGCTGTCGCAGCTGGCGATCGCCTGGTGCGCCGCCAACCCCAACGTGTCGACCGTCATCACCGGGGCGAGCAACCCTGACCAGGTGCGCGAGAACATGGGCGCGCTCGACGTGCTCGGCAAGCTCGACGCTGGAGTGCTCGGGCGGATCCGGTCGATCGCCAAGGGGTGACGCGTCCCCGGCTCAGCCCGGGGTCACGTCCTTCGCCACCGGCAGGCTGATCGAGATCTTCGACGCGTCGAGCGA
>CALMLJ010000025.1 GCA_937868025.1 uncultured Acidimicrobiaceae bacterium | reverse complement strand
GTGCTCCTCATGGTCGAGAACATCCGGAGCCACCGCGCCAACGGCTGATCGTCGGACGCCGTTGACACCGACGTTCTCGCTGGTGGCCCTCGCCTCGATGCGTGCCGAGCGCGCCCACTAGACGCTGCAAGCGGCACGCTGCAACCAGCAGCTCGGCAACGGGTCCGGCCGCCGAAACCCGGACCGGTAACCTCGGGCGGTGACCCCGAGCAGTCCACCTCCGCTGCACCTGGCGTTCATCGGCATGGCCGGTGTCGGCAAGTCGGCGATCTCCCGGCGAATCGCACAGATGCTCGGCGTCGACGTCGTCGACATCGACGCTGCGGTCGTCGAAGCGGCCGGCCGGCCGATCCCCGAGATCTTCGCGACCGACGGTGAAGCGCGGTTTCGGCAGATGGAGACCGATGCGCTCCGCGCCGCGCTCGAACGGCCCGACCCGACCGTCATTGCCACCGGTGGCGGCATCGTCGAGTCGCACACCAACCGCGACCTGCTCGCCCGCCGGGCCCGCGTGGTACTGCTGCACACGACCGACGCAGTCCTCGTCGAACGCCTCCGCAACAGCTCCAACCGGCGTCCCCTGCTCGAGGGCGACCTCGAGGCGAACCTTGCGGCGCTCCGGCAGCGACGCGACCACCTCTATCGTGAGGTCGCCGACCTCGCCGTCGAGGTGGGTTTCTTCGACCTGACGGGCACGTCCGGCGTGGTGCTGGCCGCCATCGCCGAACGCTGGCCCGACACCGAATCCCAGGAGTCCCCCCGATGATCCGAGTCGACGTCGACCTCGGCGAGCGGTCGTACCCGGTCCTCGTCGGCCCCGGGGTGCGTCACGAGCTCGCCGCTGTGCTCGATCCCGCGGTTCGTCGAGTCGCGATCGTGACGGAGGAGGGGCTCGACATCCCCGTCGATCCGGGCCGGCCCCACGAGGTGTTCGAGATCCGCGGCGGCGAGACCAACAAGACCCTGGCGACGGTCGAGGACCTGTGCCGGCAGTTCGCCCGGTGGGAGCTGACCCGCGCCGACGCCGTGGTCGGTGTCGGCGGCGGCATCGTCACCGACATCGCCGGGTTCGTCGCCTCGGTGTATCACCGCGGCATTCCCGTGGTGCACGTGGCCACGACGCTGCTGGCGCAGATCGACGCCGCCGTCGGGGGCAAGACCGGGGTCAACCTGCCCGAGGGGAAGAACCTCGTCGGCGCCTATTGGCAGCCGTCGGCGGTGCTGTGCGACACCGAGGTGCTCGCCACGTTGCCGCCCGACGAGTGGCGGTGCGGTCTCGGCGAGCTGGCCAAGTACCACTGGCTGGGCGGCGGCGACCTCGACGCTCTCGAGCTCGACGAACGGGTCGCGGCGTGTGTTCGCATCAAGGCCGACGTGGTTGCGTCCGACGAGCGTGAAGGGGGCCGGCGAGCCATCCTCAACTACGGGCACACGCTGGCCCACGCGATCGAGACCGCCAGCGATCATGCCCTCCGCCACGGCGAGGCGGTCGCCATCGGTCTGCTGTACGCGGCCGAGGTCGCGTACCGGCTCGGCCGCATCGACGCGGCCGCGGTCGCCGAGCACCGCCGGGTCATCGGCGCCTACGAGCTGCGCTCGACCGTGCCCGACGGCCTGTCCGATGACGAGCTGATCGGCTTGTTCGCCCGCGACAAGAAGGCGACGCGGGAGGTCACGTTCGTCCTCGACGGTCCGAACGGCGTCGAGCCGGTCACGGGGATCTCCGACGACCTCCTGCGCGACGCCCTCGCCGCGGTCCGCTGAGGTCCGCGACGGGAAGTGGTGCGCCGGCGCGACGATTTCGTCGCGCTGTGGCACCAGTTCCGGCCCGTAGGCTGACGCCATGCCCTCGCTCCTGCTGTTGTCCGGCCCGAACCTGAATCTCCTCGGCACCCGCGAACCGACGATCTACGGCACAGCGACCCTCGACGACCACGTCACACTCGCCCGGACGACGGCCGAGGCCCACGGATTCGAGCTCCACCACTCCCAGCACAACCACGAGGGCGAGATCGTGGATGCCGTCCACGGCGCCCGTTCGAACATGGCCGGCATCGTCATCAACCCCGGCGCGTTCACCCACTACTCGTGGGCGCTGCACGACGCGCTCGCCGCCTACGACGGACCGATCGTCGAGCTGCACCTGTCCAACCCCGCCGCTCGTGAGTCGTTCCGGCACCTGTCGGTCGTGGCGCCGGTGGCCAGCGGAACGATCGCCGGGTTCGGAGGAGCGGGCTATCGACTCGCCGTCGAGGCGATCGTCGGACTGATCGGATCGGAGTCCTGACATGTCATCGTTCGACCTCGTTCCCATGGACGTCGCCGGCCGGCTGGGCCGTTTGCGTGGCACCTTCGACGGCGGCGGCGTCGACGCGCTGATCGTCACCAACCTCACCAACGTCCGGTACCTGACCGGGTTCACCGGTTCCGCCGGTCTCGTCGTCGTGACGCCCGACGCGGCGGTGCTCGTGACCGACGGCCGGTACGGCGAACAGGCCCCTGCCCAGGTCGCCGCGGCCGGGGCGCCGGTGACGGTCGAGGTGTCCGGCACCGAACAGGACAAGATCGTGGCGTCGGCGCTGACCGGTGCCGGCCGCGTCGGCCTCGAGGCCGAGTCGATCGTGTGGTCGGCGCAACGTCGATACGCCGATCTGCTCGTCGGTCACGACCTCGTGGCCACCTCCGGGCTCGTCGAGCAGCTCCGCATCCGCAAGGACGCCGGGGAGATCGACCGGATGACCCGAGCCGCCCACATCGCCGACGCCGCGCTGGCCCAGGTGCGTCCGATGCTGCTCGAACGGCCCACCGAGCGGGAGTTCGGCCTCGCCCTCGACACCGCGATCCGGTCGCTCGGCGCCTCGGGCAACTCCTTCGAGACGATCGTCGCCTCGGGCCCCAACGGCGCCCTGCCCCACGCCCGCCCGACGGACCGGACGATCGTGGACGGCGACCTCGTGGTCCTCGACTTCGGGGCGATCGTCGACGGGTACTGCTCCGACATGACCCGCACCGTCGCCATCGGTGAGCTCACCGAGACGCAGGCGCGAATGGTCGAGAGCGTCGCCGCGGCTCAGCGGGCGGGCGTCGAGACCGTCCGGGCCGGAGCGACGAGCCGCGAGGTCGACCAGGCCTGCCGTGCGGTGATCGACGAGTACGGCTGGGCCGAGCGGTTCACCCATGGCACCGGCCACGGCGTCGGCCTCGACATCCACGAGGCACCGCGGGTGTCCGCGGTGTCGGATGCTACGCTCGAACCCGGTTTTGTCGTGACCGTGGAGCCCGGCGTCTACATCGCTCCCCACGGCGGCGTCCGGATCGAGGACACCGTTGTGGTGACCGAGACCGGGTGCACGGTGCTCACGGCGTCACCGAAGACCCTTCTCGTGGCCTGATCCTCGCCGCGAACCCGAACCCGCCCGAGCACGTACAGCGACAGGAACTCCCATGGCCCAGATCTCCACCGCCGACTTCAAGAACGGCATCACCCTCGACCTGCCCGAGGGTCTCGTCCAGATCGTCGAGTTCCAGCACGTCAAGCCCGGCAAGGGCGGCGCGTTCGTCCGCACGACGCTCAAGAACGTCCGCAACGGTGCCGTCGTCGACCGCACGTTCCGGGCCGGCGAGAAGATGGAGCGCGCCTTCATCGAGAAGAAGGACATGCAGTTCCTCTACAACGACGGTGCCGACTACGTGTTCATGGACACCACGAGCTACGAGCAACTGTCGGTGCCGCCGGCCTCGCTCGGCGACTCGAAGAACTACCTGCTCGAGAACATGACCGCCGCGGTGCAGATGTTCGGTGACGAGATCATCGGCGTGGAGCTGCCCGCGGCCGTCGACCTGCCGATCCGTGAGACCGAGCCGGGTGTGCAGGGCGACCGGGTGTCGGGTGCCCGCAAGCCGGCCACGCTCATCACCGGCCTCGTCGTCCAGGTTCCGCTGTTCGTCGGCCCCGATGACATCATCCGGGTCGACACCCGCACGGGCGAGTACATCACCCGCGCCAACGGATGACCGACATCTCGTCGGCCGAGGTCGGTCGGCACGAGGCACGTGAGCGTGCCGTGCAGCTCTGCTACGAGGCGGAGCAGCGCAGCCTGAGCCACGCCGACATCCTCGACGAACAGGTCATCGATCCCGAGCCGTACACCGGTGTCCTCGTCATCGGCGTGGGTCGCCATCAGGGCCAGATCGACGGGCTGCTCAGCCGCTTCGCCAAGGGCTGGACGATCGAGCGGATGCCGGCACTCGACCGGGCCATTCTCCGCGTCGGTATGTACGAGCTGGGCCACGAGCCCGAGGTCCCGACCGCGGTGGTGCTCAACGAGGCGGTCGAGCTCGCCAACAGCTACTCGACCGACGACTCCGGCCGGTTCGTCAACGGCGTCCTCGCCGCCGCCGCCCGCGAGCTCCGCGCCGACTGACGCCGACCCGACTCCCACCCCTTCTGTCCTGCGATTCCGCCCCTGGAGGGGCGAATCGGCAGGACAGAACCGGTGAAAATCGGGGCTGCTAACCTCACGGCGACCGTTAACGGGCGTCCCGAGAGGCGTCCACGGACCGCCCTTCGGGGCACGTGAGGTGCACATGGCTGATCGCGAGCGTCGCGGCACGCCGCCGTATGGCGGCGAGTTCCAGGCCCGCACCGTGGTGATGGACTCCGTCGACCTGAGCCGGGCGATTCGTCGTATGGCCCACGAGATCGTCGAGCACAACCACGGGCTCGACGGGGTGGAGCTCATCGGACTGCAGACCGGGGGCGTGCCCCTGGCTCACGCCATCGCCGCCGATCTCGACGAGATCGAGGGGGTCCACCTCGACGTCGGGGTGCTCGATGTCGCGTTCTACCGCGACGACATCGGGATCCGTCCCGTGCTCGCCGAGGAGGTCACCGACATCCCCTTCGACGTCGACGCCAAGACGGTGGTCCTCGTCGACGACGTGCTCTTCACCGGCCGTACGATCCGAGCCGCGCTCGACGCCCTCGGAGCGTACGGGCGACCCCGAGCGGTGCAGCTCGCAGTCATGATCGACCGGGGGCACCGGGAGCTGCCGATCCGCCCCGACTACGTGGGCAAGAACCTTCCGACACGCCGCGACGAGGTGGTCGACGTGTCGTCCGACGGTGTTCACCTCGGCGAGATGGTGCGGAGGTAGTCGTGCGGCACCTCCTGTCCATCGCCGACCTCGAGCGATCCGACCTCGAGTCGCTCCTCCAACTCACCGACCGGTTCGTCGAGGTGTCCAAACGCCCGATCCGCAACGTGCCGGCCCTCCGCGGCAAGACGGTCGTGTCGCTCTTCTTCGAGGACTCGACTCGCACCCGTCTGAGCTTCGAGACAGCGGCGAAGCGCCTCGGCGCCGACGTCATGACGTTCTCGGTGGGCACCTCGTCGGTGAAGAAGGGCGAATCGCTCCGCGACACCGTGGAGACGATCTCGGCCTTCGGCATCGACGCCATCGTCGTGCGCCACGCCTCGTCGGGCGTGCCCCACCGCATCCGGCAGTGGACCAACGCCGCCATCCTCAACGGTGGCGACGGCTGGCACCAACATCCCACCCAGGCGCTGCTCGACAGCTACACGATCCGGAGCCATTTCGGCTCCCTCGACGGCCTGCGCATCGCGATCGTCGGCGACGTCAAGCATTCGCGGGTCGCCCGTTCCGACGTGCAGGCGTTCACGAAACTCGGCGCCGAGGTCGTGCTCGTCGCTCCGCCGACCCTGCTGCCGCCGTCGCTCGACGGGTGGCCCGTCACCGTGTCCCACGACCTCGACGCTGTGATCGGCACGATCGACGTCTGCTACCTGCTGCGGATGCAGCGGGAGCGGATGGTGGAGGCGCTGGTGCCGTCGCTCCGCGAGTACGCGCACCGGTTCGGGCTCAGCCCCGATCGGGCCGACCGGCTCGGCGACCGGGCGATCATCATGCACCCCGGTCCGATGAACCGTGGTGTGGAGATCTCGCCCGAGGCCGCCGACCGTCCCAACGCCGTCGTCACCGAGCAGGTGGCCAACGGCGTCGCGGTGCGGCAGGCCGCATTGTTCAAGCTGCTCGGCAGCGAGTCCCAGTTCGAAGCGATCGAGAAGGCAGGTTCATGACCATCGAGTACGTGATCAAGGGCGGCCGGGTGATCGACGCGTCGGGCGAGACGTTCGCCGACGTGCTGGTACGCGACGGCGAGATCGTGGGCATCGGGCCCGACCTCAACGGATCGCGCACGATCGACGCCACGGGGTGCGTCGTGGCGCCGGGTCTGGTCGACCTGCACACCCACCTCCGTGAGCCGGGCAAGGAGGAGGCGGAGACCATCGAGTCCGGGAGCAACGCCGCCGCCCTCGGTGGCTACACCGCGGTGCTCGCCATGCCGAACACCACGCCCGCCATCGACTGTGCGTCGGTCGTGCGTGACGTCCAGGCCATCGCCCGTGGCGTCGCGTGTGACGTCGAGGTGGCCGGTGCCATCACGGTCGGGCGCGCCGGCGAGCAGCTGGCCCCGATGGGCGAGATGTCGGATCTCGGCGTGAAGATCTTCACCGACGACGGCACCGGGGTGCAGGACATCCGGCTCATGCGCCGGGCGCTCGAATACGCCCGAGGACTCGGCGTGACGTTGGCCCAGCACTGCGAGGTGTCCGAGCTGAGCGCCGGCACCTGCATGCACGAGGGCGAGGTGTCGTCGCGACTGGGGATGCCCGGCCAGCCCGCCGAGGCCGAGGAACTCATGGTCATGCGCGACATCGCGCTCGCCCGCATGACGGGGGCGCGGATGCACTTCCTGCACCTGTCGACGGCCGGCTCGGTGGCGATGGTGGCCAGCGCCAAGGCGGCCGGGCTCCCGGTGACCTGTGAGGCGGCTCCCCACCACTTCACCCTGACCGACGAGTGTGTGTCGTCGTTCGACCCGGTGTTCAAGGTCCACCCGCCGTTGCGCACTGCCGGCGACGTCGACGCGGTGCGCGCCGGGCTGCTGTCGGGGTCGATCGACGCGATCGCCACCGATCACGCGCCGCATCCGGCGTACGAGAAGGAGAAGCCGTTCGACGAGGCGCCTCCCGGCATGTTGGGCCTCGAGTACGCCCTCGCCCTGGCGCTCACCGAACTGGGCATGGACATCGCCGAGGTGCTCGCCCGCCTGTCGTGGAAGCCGGCCGAGATCGCCGGGATCGCCGACCGCCACGGTGCGGTCGCGGTCGGTCGCGTTGCCAACCTCTGCGTGATCGACCCCAACCACGAGTGGACGATCGATGCGAGCGGGGGAGCGAGCCGCTCCACCAACGTGCCCTACGTGGGGCGCACCGTGCGGGGCAAGGTGCGCCACACGATCCACCGCGGGGTCCCCACGGTCCTCGACTACGAGCTGCAGAGCTAGCGCCCGGGGTTTTGTGCTGCGAGGAGCGACGCTGACGTCGCTCCTCGCACTACAAAACCCCAAGGGGTGGGCTCGCGGGCGGACGTGGCATGCGTCACAAGTATGCTTTTTGCTTGCTGTGGTGAGCAGTCGTTCCAGTACGGTGGCGTCTCGTAACGGGCTGCTGGTCGCGCGCCCATGACGAACGGGAGTTCCCCATGATCGCTCGCCTCGCTGCCTGGTGCTTCCGAAGCCGTTGGAAGGTGATCGGTGCCTGGTTCGTCCTGCTCATCGGCGTGTACGCCTGGGGCGGCGCCATCGGTGGCGACAAGTACGACGGCAGCTTCGAGATCCCCAAGTCCGACAGCCGCTCGGGCCTCGACGTGCTCGAGAAGAGCTTCGGGGGTGGCGGTGCCGGCCTGAGTGGTTCGATCGTGTACCAGGTCGAGTCGGGCAAGGTGACCGACCCGGCCGTGCAGGAGCCCATGACGAAGCTCTTCGCCGCCGTCGCCGAGATCAACTCCAAGGAGCCCGACTCCGACGAGCACGTCAGCGTCGTCAGCCCCTACGAGGGCGAGCAGGGCGCTGCTCAGATCAGCCAGGACGGGCGCACGGCCTATGCCACGATCAACCTCGGCTCGGAGGTCGACCAGACCGAGTCGGGCAAGATCGGCGAGAAGATCGAGAAGCTGCTGCCCACCCTCGACGGGGTGAACATCCAGATCGGCGGCCACGCCCTGGCCTCGTTCGAGCCGCCGTCGTCGGAGCTCATCGGTATCGCGTTCGCCATCGTCGTGCTCATCTTGGCGTTCGGCTCGGTGCTCGCCATGGGCCTGCCCATCTCGGTCGCCCTCGGCGGTGTCGGTGTCGGCGGCGGCATCGTGGCGCTCGTGTCCCACATCACGTCCATCCCCGACCTGGCCACGATCATCGGCGCGATGATCGGCCTCGGCGTCGGCATCGACTACGCGCTGTTCATCGTCACCCGGTACCGCGAGGGGCTGCACGCCGGCCTGTCGCCGCAGGAGGCGACGGTCACGGCGCTCGACACGGCCGGCCGCGCCGTGGTGTTCGCCGGCATGACCGTCGTGATCTCGCTGCTCGGCATGATGCTGATCGGCCTCAAGTTCATCTCCGGCCTCGGCATCGGCGCAGCGATCACGGTGGCCGCCACGATGCTCGCCTCGGTCACGCTGCTTCCGGCGTTGCTCGGTCTCGCCGGCCCCCGTGTCGAGGTCACCCGCTGGCGTGGCCTCATCTCCGCCGGGTTCCTGGCGGTGGCGCTGCTCGGTGTCGGCCTGAAGATCGATGCCCTGCTCGTCGGTCTCCCGATCGCCGTGGTCGTCTTCGCCCTCGGCTTCGCGGTCGCCCCCCTCAAGGCGACGGTGCGGCAGCGGGCCCGCAAGCCCACCAACGAGACGTTCGCCTACCGCTGGAGCCACACGATCCAGGCGCACCCGTGGGTGTCGGTCCTCGGCGGCACCGTCGTGCTCGTCGTGCTGGCACTCCCGCTGTTCAGCCTGCACCTCGGTAGCTCCGACGACGGCAACTACGCCGAGGACACGTCGACCCGCAAGGCCTACGACCTGCTGGCCGACGGTTTCGGCCCCGGCTTCAACGGACCGCTCCTCGTGACAGCGTCCTTGAACGGGCCGGCCGATGCCCAAGCGGTGACGAAGCTCGCCGCTGACCTGGCGGCGGCGGACGGTGTCGACAAGGTCGTCGGTCCCATCCCCAACAACTTCCACCCCGGCTACCAGCCGGCGGAGTTCGCCGAGGCCGAGGCCGTCCTCTTCCGGGTCATCCCCACCACTTCCCCGCAGGATCGTGCCACCGAGCGGCTCATCAAGGATCTCCGAGCCGACACGATCCCCGATTCGGTCGCGGGGTCGGGTCTCGAGGGCAACGTCCACGTCACGGGCAACGTCGCCGTGAGTGCCGACTTCACCACGTTCCTCGCCGGGCGGATGCCGCTGTTCCTCGGTGTGGTGTTGGCGCTGTCGTTCCTGCTGCTGATGGCGGTCTTCCGGTCGCTCCTCGTGCCGCTCAAGGCCGTGGTCATGAACATGCTGTCGATCGG
The DNA here is from genome assembly GCA_937868025.1 of uncultured Acidimicrobiaceae bacterium. The sequence goes on along the minus strand of CALMLJ010000025.1, from coordinate 10,500 downwards.
CGCGGCCTACGGCATCGTCGTCGCCATCTTCCAGTGGGGCTGGTTCGGCAGTGTCTTCGGCATCGCCGGGGCACCCATCGAGCCGTTCCTGCCGATGATGATGTTCGCCATCGTGTTCGGGCTCTCCATGGACTACGAGGTCTTCCTGCTCTCGCGGGTCAAGGAGGAGTACGACCGCACCGGTGACGCGAAGAACTCCGTGGCCGACGGCCTCGCCGCCACGGCCCGCGTCATCACCGCAGCTGCGGCGATCATGGTCGTGGTGTTCGGCAGCTTCATGTTCGAGGACAACCGCATCACCAAGATGTTCGGCCTCGGCCTCGCTGTCGCCGTGCTCCTCGACGCCACCCTCGTCCGGATGCTGTTGGTGCCCGCCACCATGGAGCTGCTCGGCGAGAAGAACTGGTGGCTCCCGAAGTGGCTCGACAAGATCCTCCCGAGGATCAACGTCGAAGGCCCGACCGATCATGGTCACGGTGGAATCGGCGAGGACATCGATATCGAGGCCGCGGCGCTGGCTACCGACGACGAACTGAAGGTCTGATCCGGCTCGGGCGGGCGCTCAGGCGTCCGCCGGGCCGGTGCCGGCGTGCACGGGGTTGCCGAGGAACGGCGCCGGCGTCGGCCGGTCGAGGATCTCGGCCCAGTCGGTGTGGGCGTGGAGCGTGGCCGGGCCGCCCCGAACGCCGAAGAGGTGCTTCGTGAGCACGAGCCACACGAGGACGGCGACGTTCACGACCAACGCGCCGATGCGCAGGACGGTGATCCGTTCGCTGAGTTCGTAGATCTCGAGCGGTAGGAAGCCGGCGGTCGCCACGGCCGTGACGTACTCGGCCCATCGCTGGTCCTTCCACAGGCCGACGGCCTCGACGGCCTCGACGACGGCGTAGGTCGACGAGATCGCGAGGAGCACCTTCAGTTCGTGGACGTCGAGGCCGAGTACCCGGTCGGCCCCCTTCGAGAGGACTTGGCGCGCCGGGTTGCGGCCCGCCGAGTCGAGGGCTCCGTCGACCAGCTGTCGGACCTCGGTCGCCGAGTGCTTGAGGCCCGGCAACTTGACCTCGAGCGCCACGATGGCGAGCGCTGCGAGGGTGAACGCAACGGCGTGGAGGCCCTTGTTGATGGCGACGAGCCGCAGGACGATCGCGTCCTGCAGCTGCTTGCCTCGGCGGGGGAGCGCGAGCTCGTCGTGGGCGGGCATCCGTTCGGACGTGACCTGCTCGGGCGTCGGGTCGGCGCATTCGAACCAACCGTCACAGCGGAGGCAGCGCACATACCGGACGTCGTCGACGACGAGCCCGAGCCGGCGGTCGTCGTCGGTGAGCACCGCGACGGTCGCCGCGGGCGCGACGTGCCCACGCATCGAGCAGATCCAGGTCTCGTTGTGCCAGTGGCGCGGAGTGATACGCATCGGAGGCAGGCTAGGAGTTGGGCCACGGGACCGACGTCACGGTGTACGCACCCCGTGTCGGGAACGTCGAGACCGAGCTGTCGTAGTAGCCGAGTCCGAGGTGGCCGGGCGTCGAGAACCGGGGTTGTGGGCCGCCGGCGTAGCAGTTGAACTGGCGACTCCCGATCCGGTCGGCGCAGCCGTCGAGGCCCACCGTGACCGGTCGGCTCCATGGCCCGAGCGGCGAGGGTGCGGTCCGGACGTCGACGACCTGGGTCGACCCCGGCCACGGGCTGTACGCCATGACGAATGCGCCGATGACCGGGTCGTGGGCGACACCGAAGCCGCCGGCCGGAATCGGTTGCGTCGGCCCGGACGGCAGGGCCAGATCGCCCTCGACGACGGTGTAGGCGGACGCGTCGGCGACGTCGGCGAGTGGGACCCGGGCGACGGCACAGGGGCCGTACCCGGCGGCATCGGCCGGATCGTCGGGGGTGGCGCAGCGATAGGCGTACACGTCGCCGTCATCGCCGAGCACGGCGGCGGTGCCGAACGACCGATCCGCAAAGAGCCGCTGCACGAGGATCGTCGCCACGACGGGTCGTTCGACGGGAGGGGCGGCGGGGTCGTACCACCATTCCGCCAGTGCCATGCCTTCGTCGGTGAGCGAGCCGTCGGCCCCGAGGCAGATGTTGTGCAGCCAGATGATGACCCGGTCGCGCTCGCCGACGGGCTGGACGACGGCGGACGCCGGCCACATCCCGGCCCGCTGGCCCGGGCCGGGACAGGTGGGGAAGTCGGACGTCGGCGTGGCGAACGTGACGGGCGCCCCGGTCGCCGGATCGGCGATGTCGTCGGTGACCGCGGGAGCCTCGGGGGGAGCCCACGAGGCTGTTCCGATCTGGAAGTAGTCGATCGTGCCGTCGTCGAGGCGAGCGGCGGTGTCGCCGAACAACCACAGGACCGAGCTGTCGCGGAGCGTGACGGCGATGCCGGCGTCTCGATCGATGGTGGCGAGTTCGGACTCGGCCGGTGGCCGTACGCGTTGGATCGGTCCGGCCGCGACGTCGACCGGGTCGAGCGCAGTGGTGGTCGAGCGGTCGGAGCGGGTCGGAGCCGTCGGTTCGTCCGGACCGTCGCAGCCGATGGCGAGCCCGAGGGTCACGAGTGCCAGCGCGATCGCGCCGACTCGCATGTCAGCCCGTCCCGGAGAGCAGCGTCGGCGTGCTGCACGCCGGCGGCGGCTCCTCGGTGCCCCTCAAGCGCTGCACGGCAGCCGGGGCGCTCGCCGTGATCGACGCCGTCGGTACGTCGCCGTTGCGCACCAGCACGGGAAGGGACTCGACCGACGCTCCCCGAAGCCCCCGCACGGCCTCGGCCAGCGACATCATGTCGCCGATGCCCATGTCGTCGTCGACGGTGACCGCGTCGGTCACGGCCCACGCGATCCGGTGGTCGTGCCAGGGGTTCCACCCCAGTTCGACGGCCGAGCCGAGCCCACGGAGCACCTCGAGCGCTCGATCGCCGCGACGGGCGCTCTCCTCGGGGTCCGGGAGCCAGTTGTCGCCCTCTCGTCGCTCGATGTGGCGTGCCCGCACGTACGCGAGCGCGGTTCGGCCGTCGACGCGCTGCCGGCCTGCCGACACCAGCAAGCCGCTCTGTCGATCGAGGAACGTCCCGCTCGGTTCGATCACCACACCGTCGGTGAGATCGACGAGGTCGTCGATCCCGCTGAAGTGGATCACCGCGAGGTGGTCGACCCCGATGCCCAGGGAATTGCACAGTGCGTCGGCGATCGCTCCCGGCCCATCGCCGAGCAGGGGAGCGAGCCGCTCGGGCCCCCGGTCCTGGCGGAACAGGACGAGGTCACGCGGGATCGACAGCGCCCGCACCGTGCCGTCGGCGAGGGCGTTGACGACGATGACGATGTCGGCCCGCTCGCCGGGAACCTCGTCGGCCGATCCGAACCGCGGACGGTCGGCCTCGGCGATGTCGGCCCGGCGATCCGAGCCGATCAGGAGGTAGGTGGTACCTCGGCCCGCAGAACCGGCGAGGTCCGCATCGACTCGGTCGATGCGGACCCAGATGGTCAGGCCGTAGATCAGTCCTGCTGCAACGATCGCGCCGACGAGCAGCGCCGATCGGCGTCGCCGCGTCGTCAGGATGCGGTCACCGTGAACTTCGCCGGTGAGTACATGTACGTGTCGAGGTACGAGTAGCACGACAGGAACACGTTGTAGACGCCGGGTGCCGTGGCCGGCGGAATGCGCAACCGGACGAACTGGTCGGGGCCGGCGTAGGTCGACGGCGATGCGCCGATGTACTGGCTGGCCTGGGTGACGACGATGCCCGACGACGGGATCGTGAGGGCGGCCTGGAGCGAGCTGTACTGGTACGGGCCGGTCGGATCGCATTCGCCGTTCGGGGTCGCCACGTTGACGAACGATCCGGCGGGGCCGGAGGTGGGGCTGAGCACGGGCTTGGCCGCGGGCGCTTCGGTCGTGGTCGTCGTCGAGCCGCCCGTGGACGCGTCGGGGGTGCACGACGCAGTGCCGAGCAGGGCGACAGTGGCGACCGCGATGGCGGCGGCGCGACGGGCGAGTGGCGACGAGAGCTTCATGGGTTCCCTCCAGCGGAACGAGTGAAGAGAATTCATACCAAGGTCACCGGCTCGTCCGCAAGCCTCGACGGCGGGCAATCCTGCCCGATACCCGGATCGAGGGTTCCGGACCCTCTGGTAGGTTGTGCGCCTGACCGTGAAACCAGTCCTGTGAGGTTGGTACGGACAGAAAGAGGCGTGAGATGACGAACGACATTCGTCCGGGCACCCTGGTGCTGGCGAACGGCGAGGTGTTCGAGGGCGAGCTCTTCGGAGCCGACCCGACCGGCGGTGTGGTGACCGGCGAGATCGTGTTCAACACGGTCATGAGCGGCTATCAGGAGGTCATCTCCGACCCCTCCTACGCCGGCCAGATCATCACCTTCACGACGTCGCACCTGGGCAACTACGGCACCAACGGCGCCGACGACGAGGCGACCACGGTGCAGTGCCGCGGTGTGATCCTCCGCGAGATGGCGCGCCGTGAGAGCAGCTGGCGCAGTGGCGAGAGCCTCGACGGCTACCTGCGTCGCCATGGCGTCGCTGCGATCGGCGGCGTCGACACGCGGCGTCTCACCCGCATCCTGCGCGACAGCGGTGCCATGCCGGGCGCGTTCGGCAGCGCGTCGGTCGAGGAGCTCACAGCCGCTGCGAAGGACGCCATCGGCACCGACGACTGCGACCTCGTGAGCGAGGTCACCTGCGCCGAGCCCTACACCGTCGACGGCAATCCCGACCGTCACGTGGTCGCGGTCGACTGTGGCATCAAGTCGACGATCCTCGAGTGTCTGAGCGAGATCTCCCGGGTCACCGTGGTCCCCGCCACGACGTCGGCGGAGGAGATCAAGGCGCTCGAGCCCGACGGGGTGTTCCTGTCCAACGGTCCCGGCGACCCGGCGGCGGTCACGTACCTCCCCGAGACGATCAAGTCGCTGCTGGGCGAGGTGCCGATCTTCGGGATCTGCATGGGCCATCAGCTGCTGGGCACCGCCGTCGGCGGCCGCACGCACAAGTTGCCGTTCGGCCATCACGGCGGCAACCATCCGATCAAGGAGCTGGCGACGGGCAAGGTCGAGATCACGAGCCAGAACCACAACTACTGCGTCGATCTCGACGGGGTCGACGGGGTCGAGGTCACCCACGTGAACCTCAACGACGACACCCTGGCCGGATTCCGGTGCACCGACGTCCCGGCGTTCGGCATCCAGTACCACCCCGAGGCCGGTCCCGGTCCCCATGATTCGCGGTATCTGTTCGCCCGCTTCGCGGAGCTGATGGACGCGCGGTCCTGACCGATCGTTTCCGCCGGGTGAATTCTTGCGGTGTGACCGGCAGCGGCCGCGATCTTGACAGTAGGTTGTGGCAATGATTTCGCATCCCAACCGTTTGCCCGGTGAGAAGCTCGATCCGGTGGCGTCCGGGGTGTTCCTGCTGGTCCACCTGATCCCGGTCCTCGCCATCTTCACCGGCATCGGGTGGCACGACTGGCAGATCCTGCTCGTGACCTACTGGGTTCGCATGTTCTTCATCACGGGCGGGTATCACCGGTACTTCGCCCACAAGTCCTACAAGACGAGTCGGGCCTTCCAGTTCCTGCTCGCATTCGGCGGGACCACCGCCACCCAGAAGGGGCCGCTGTGGTGGGCCGGGCACCACCGCCTGCACCATCGCTTCACCGACACCGTCCAGGACGCGCACTCGCCGATCAAGGGTGTCATGTTCAGCCACATCGGCTGGATCATCTGCCCGCAGAGCGACGAGACGCCGACCGACGCCATTGCCGACTTCAACAAGGTCCCCGAGCTCCGGTGGATCAACAAGCACGACTTCGTCGGCCCCTGGGCGCTGGCGCTGCTCTGTCTGTGGTGGGGCGGGTGGAGCGGCCTCGTCGTCGGCTTCTTCCTGTCGACCGTCCTGTTGTGGCACACCACCTTCCTCGTGAACTCGATGGCGCACCTGTGGGGCTCGCGCCGGTTCGCCACCGAGGACTCGAGCCGCAACAACCCGCTCGTGGCGATCCTCACGATGGGTGAGGGCTGGCACAACAACCACCACCACATCCAGAGCTCCTGCCGCCAGGGGTTCAAGTGGTGGGAGATCGACGTCACGTTCTACGTGCTCAAGTTCCTCTCGCTGTTCCACATCGTGTGGGACATCAAGAAGCCCAACGAGAAGGCGCTGGCGACGGCGCTCATCGCCGACGGTGCGTACGACATCGGCATGTTCCAGTTCCACTGGGACAAGGCCACGACCCGCGTCGCCGCCGCCACCCAGCGCACCGACCTCGAGGACGCGCGTGTCGCGTTCTCCAAGGCCGCCGACGACGCGCTCGTCGCCGCGCAGGAGCTCGGCCGCCAGAGCCGGCGGCCCGCCGCGGTCGTCGTCGAGGCGGAACTGGCGTCGGAGGGGGCACCGCCGCTGTGATCGCGGCGGTGCCGGAGTGGACGTCGGGAACACAGCGACTGTGCCGGACGGAGGTGGTCGGCGCCCGTGTTAAGGTGCGGCCTCGGTGAGTGCCGAAACGTGTTGCCCCGAACCTGCTGTGACCCGAGCCCCCTCTGGGGGCTTTTTCCTTGTCTGGAGCCAGAACCATGCCCCGTCGTGACGACCTCCACTCGATCCTGATCATCGGGTCGGGACCGATCGTGATCGGCCAGGCGTGCGAGTTCGACTACTCGGGCACGCAGGCGTGCCGGGTGCTCCGGGAGGAGGGGTACCGGGTCATCCTGGCCAACTCCAACCCGGCGACGATCATGACCGATCCCGACTTCGCCGACGCCACCTACATCGAGCCGCTCGACGTCGACGTGTTGGCCCGCATCATCGAGAAGGAGCGTCCCGACGCGGTGCTGCCGACCCTCGGTGGTCAGACGGCCCTCAACCTGGCGATGGAGCTCTTCGCCAAGGGGCTCATCGGGGTCGAGGGCACGCCCGAGATGATCGGCGCCAACGCGGAGGCCATCGAGACCGCGGAGAACCGTGAGGTCTTCAAGCAGGCGATGATCGAGATCGGCCTCAAGGTCCCCGAGTCCGACACGGCCCACACCATGGAGGCTGCTCGCGAGGTGGTTGGCCGGATCGGCCTCCCCGTGGTCATCCGTCCGGCGTACATCCTCGGCGGCAAGGGCACCGGCATCGCCAAGACGGCCGAGGAGTTCGAGCTCGTCGCCGCGGCCGGCCTCGACGCCAGCCCCATCAGCGAGATCCTCATCGAGCGGTCGATCGCCGGATGGAAGGAGTACGAGCTCGAGGTCATGCGGGATCGCAAGGACAACTGCGTGATCATCTGCTCGATCGAGAACGTCGACCCGATGGGTGTGCACACCGGCGACTCCATCACGGTCGCTCCGGCGCAGACGTTGAGCGACGTCGAGTACCAGACGATGCGCGACGCAGCGTTCGCCTGCATCCGCCGTGTCGGTGTCGAGACGGGCGGCTCGAACGTGCAGTTCGCCGTCAACCCCGTCGACGGTGACCTCGTGGTCATCGAGATGAACCCCCGGGTGTCTCGCAGCTCGGCGCTGGCATCCAAGGCCACCGGGTTCCCGATCGCCAAGATCGCCGCGCGGCTGGCCGTCGGGTACACGCTCGACGAGATCACCAACGACATCACGAAGCAGACCCCGGCGAGCTTCGAGCCCGCCATCGACTACGTGGTCACCAAGGTGCCGCGGTGGGCCTTCGAGAAGTTCCCCGGCACGTCGGGGGTGCTCGGCACCCAGATGCAGTCGGTGGGCGAGGCGATGGCGATCGGCCGCACCTTCCCCGAGTCCCTGCAGAAGGCCCTGCGCTCGCTCGAGCAGGGCCGGTTCGGTCTCAACTGCGATCCCGCCGAGTCCGAGTGGGACGCGTTCTCCGACGACGAGCTCCTGGCGCTGACCGATCGCGCCACCCCCGACCGCATCTTCTGTGTCGAGGCGGCGCTCCGGCGGGGCCTCGGCATCGAGCGGGTCTACGACGCCTGCCGGATCGACCCGTGGTTCCTCGACCAGATGTCGCTCGTCACCGAGGAGCGGGCCGCCCTGACGGGTCGGTCGTCGGCGCAGCTCGACCGGCGCGAGTGGCGCCGGGCCAAGCAGCTCGGCTTCTCCGACGCCCAGCTCGCCTACCTGTGGTCCGAGCCGGAGGCCGACGTGCGCTCGGCGCGAGTGGCGGCGGGAGTCCTGCCCACGTACAAGACCGTCGATACGTGCGCGGCCGAGTTCGCAGCGCTCACGCCGTACCACTACTCGACGTGGGAGGACGAGAGCGAGGTTCGTCCCTCGACCCGTCCCAAGGTGATCATCCTCGGTTCGGGCCCCAACCGCATCGGGCAGGGCATCGAGTTCGACTACGGGTGCGTCCACGCCAGCTTCGCCCTCCGCGATGCCGGGTTCGAGACCGTGATGATCAACTGCAACCCCGAGACCGTCTCGACCGACTACGACACGTCGGACCGCCTCTACTTCGAGCCGTTGACGTTCGAGGACGTGATGTCGGTCATCGAGGCCGAGCAGGCGGCGGGTCCGGTGGCGGGCGTGATCGTCAGCCTCGGCGGCCAGACCCCGCTCAAGCTCGCCGACGTGCTGCCCCGTGAGCTGATCTTGGGCACCAGCCCCGACTCGATCGACCTCGCCGAGGACCGCGACCGGTGGAATGCGCTGTGTGCGCGGCTCGAGATCCCCCAGCCCGCCGGTGGTACGGCCACCGACCTGGCCGGCGCCCAGGCGATCACCGACCGCATCGGGTACCCCGCCCTCGTCCGGCCGTCGTACGTGCTCGGTGGACGGGCCATGGAGATCGTGTACGACGACGAGGGCCTTGCCACGGCGATGGCCACGCTCGCCGGACTCGGCGGACTCGGGCGTGAGGGCGGCCTGTCCGCCTCCCGGCCGGTGCTGATCGACCGGTTCCTCGAGGACGCCACCGAGGTGGACGTCGACGCCATCCGTGATTCGACCGGTGAGGTGCTGATCGGCGGGATCATGGAGCACGTCGAGGAAGCGGGGGTGCACTCCGGTGACTCGGCGTGTGTGTTGCCGCCGATGACGTTGGGTGCGGGCACCCTCGCCGTCATCGAGGACTACACCAAGCGGCTCGCGGAGTCGCTCGAGGTCGACGGTCTCATCAACGTGCAGTTCGCGGTGAAGCGGTCGGGCAACACTCCCGACGCCGCCCAGGTCTTCGTCATCGAGGCGAATCCCCGGGCCTCGCGCACCGTGCCCTTCGTGGCCAAGGCCACCGGGGTCCCGCTCGTGAAGGTGGCGTCGCGGGTGATGTGCGGCGCATCGCTCGCGCAGCTTCGGCTCGAGGGGCTGTTGCAGCCGCCGGTCACCGGCGACCACATCTCGGTCAAGGAGGCGGTGCTGCCGTTCAACCGGTTCCCCGACGCCGATGCGGTGCTCGGTCCCGAGATGCGCTCGACCGGCGAGGTCATGGGCATCGACCTGACGTTCGGGCTGGCGTTCGCCAAGTCGCAGCTCGCGGCGGGCGACCGGATGCCGACGACGGGGTGTGTGTTCATGTCGTTGGCCGATCGCGACAAGGCGACCGGCCTGCGGGCGGCACAGCGGTTCGCCGACCTCGGGTTCGAGATCGTCGCGACCGCCGGCACCGCAGCGTTCTTCACCGAGGCGGGCGTCGTGGTGAGCCAGGTCGTCGACAAGCTCGGCGAGGGCGGGAGCGACGCCGTGCAGCTGCTGTCGAGCGACCGGATCCAGCTCGTGGTGAACTCGCCGCGTGGTCGTGGGCCCCGTTCCGACGGTGCGTACATCCGCTCCGCCGCCGGGTTGCACCGGGTGCCACTCCTCACGACGGCCGCAGCGGCGCTCGCGGCCGCCAACGGCATCGCCGACACCGCGGCGCACGAGCCGGTCGTGCGGAGCCTGCAGGAGTACCACGCCGGAGTGCGCAAGTGAGTCGGTGGAGTCCACTCACGTCGGTGACTCCGGAGGCCGTCGGCTTCGCCGACAAACGAAACTGTCCTCATGGGCCGAGCCGCCTTCGGCACTCGCCCGGGTCATGAGCGTCGATCTGTCGGTCTCGGTCGGGTCGATCACCCTGCCCAACCCGGTGATGGTCGCGTCGGGCACGGCCGGTCACTCGACGGAGCTGTCGGCGTACCTCGACCTCGCGGGACTCGGCGCCTTCGTCGTGAAGTCCCTCTCCGCCGACCCGTGGGACGGCAACCCCGGTCCCCGCATCCATCAGACGCCGGCGGGGATGATCAACAGCGTCGGCCTCCAGGGGCCCGGTGTCGCCGCCTGGCTCGGCGACGGTCTCGCCAGGCTGCGCCGCATCGGCGTCGAGCGCATCGTGGTCTCCATCTGGGGCCGGACCGTCGACGAGTACCGCCGCGCCGCCCGAATGCTCGCCGAGGCGCCGGCCTCGGTGATCGGGGTGGAGGTCAACCTCAGCTGTCCGAACCTCGACGGCGGCCGGCACCTGTTCGCCCACGATCCCGACACCGCGGCCGAGGTGATCGAGGCGTGTGGTGTCGCCGACCGGCCGCTCTGGGCCAAGCTCAGCCCCA
>CALMLJ010000024.1 GCA_937868025.1 uncultured Acidimicrobiaceae bacterium | reverse complement strand
ACTCGCGCTCGGGGGTGCCGAGCGTGCCCCGGAAGTACTTCTGGGCGACGATGTTGGACGCGTTCACCGACCACGACAGCGGGAACTCGACCCCGGTCTGCTCGAACGCCACCGACCCGTCGCGATAGTCGGTGATGCGGGCATCGCGGAGCCCCCACTCGATCTCGTCGTAGGGGTGACGATCCGACGTGGTGAAGACCCGGCTGAGGCCGAGGCCGACCTGGTTGTCGGTCAGCGACATGTGACGACTCCGTTCGATGGGTTCACGCTACCGGGGGCAGCGCAGGGCAGAGCGCGCCGATGCGGACGCTCGTCGGGCGAGAACTGGGACCGTGACGTGGGCGTCGGGCGGAGGCGGGGTGCGAGCGGGACGACCGGGTGGGTCGTCGTCGATCGCTTCCTGCCTCCAGCACCCGTCCTGCCTGCCAAGTGAGACGAGACGCAGCCACCAATCCAAACGCGCACGTCACGGTCCGCGCCCAGGACACTACGAACAACGGCCTGTGGGGGAAAAGGGGAACATCGTGTGAATAACCGGGGAACGTCGGTCATGATCGCCTCGAGTTGGGCCGAAAATCTCACGGTGGGCGGTGGACCTCACGGACAGTGCGTTCAACCGCCGTGACCGTCCACGTGTTCCAGCAGTTGAGATGTAATCTCGCCACCTTCCGCTCATCCACTTCCTCGGGACAACCTGTGGATATACGGATCTGAACTTTTCTGGCGGATCACGGCCAAGGGGTGAACGCAATGCGACAACTCGTGCCCTCCGACCCCCTCGACGAACGCCCTGGCCGTGCCGACATCGACGTCGCCGAGCGCATCGCATCCGAACTGCGGGTGCACCCCGACGGTCGTCGCCCATGGGTGTTCGCCAACATGGTGACGACCATCGACGGCGCCGCGACCGTGGATGGTCGATCGGGCGGCCTCGGTGGCCCCGGCGATCGAGACGTGTTCTCGACCCTGCGAGCCGAGGCGGACGTGATCGTGGTGGGAGCGCAGACGGTGCGCGACGAACGGTACCGCCTGGCACGTGAACCCGGCCTCGTGGGTCGACGTCGCCGAGCCGAACGCGGCCAGGGGGCGCGGGCACGGCTGTGCATCGTGACCCGGTCGAGCACATTGGACGGCGAACCGCCCCTGCTCGACGAACTGCCACCGCCGGGAGCGCCGGCCGAGCCGTGGGAACGGCCGCTGATCGCCACGATCCGCCACGATCCAGGAGCAGCGTTCGACGAGCGCTTCGACGTGCTCGAGCTGGGCGACGGCTCGGTCGACCTCGGTCGGCTGATGGAGGAACTGGGACGCCTCGGCGTGCGCCGGGTGCTCTGCGAGGGCGGGCCGACGCTGCTCGCCCAGCTGGGCTCGGCCGGGCTGGTCGACGAGTGGAACTTCACCGTCGCTCCGATCGTGGCGGCCGGCGATGCGGTGCGTCCGCTCCACTCCCAACAAGCGCTGGGGCAACGCCTCCGCCTGGACCGGGTGTACGCCCACGACGACGGCACGCTGTTCACGCGCTACCTGACCATTCACGGCGACGCCTCCCTCGACTGACGAACGCTCAGGCCCCGAGGGCCCGCACCGACTCGGGGATCTGCAGATGCTGGCCCGGAACGACGACCGTGCCGCCGTTGGCCACCGACAACAGCTGCACCACCTCGCGACGGTCGGCGTCGACCCCGAGCTCGCCGGCGATGCTCCACAACGTGTCACCGGGCGCCACCTCGAAGGAGGTGGGCACTGCAACGTCGGGTGACAGCGCCGACGACACGGCCGACACGGCGGACCCCGCCAGCACGATCGCAACGACGGCGAGCACGCCGACGACGCACCGACGGACGAGGAACACCCGACGCCGCCGGACCGCGGCGACCGATCGGCCACCATCGAGCCCGACGAGCTGCGGGCGACGGGTGGCCGGGTGGGCGCCGAGCGGGTGACGGTCGGGCTGGACGAGGAAGGAAACTGCCATGTCGATGATTCTCCTGGGGACCCCTGACAGTGAGATGACCGGGGGTGATGCGAACAACTGTTCGCCATTGGACACGAACGGATGTTCGGTGTCAAGGTCGAACACTTGTTTGTTCCGACGTGCTACCGTCAGGAACGCCTGTTCGACCGTCCGGGGCCACGACCCGTCAGCCCTTCCCAACCAGGAGCCAGCCCATGAGCACCCAACCACCTGCCAACTCCGCCCCACACGGCGAACTCGACCCGCTCACCGATCGCCAACGGGAGATCCTCGAGGTCATCGAGCGCACCGTCGGCGAGCGGGGGTATCCGCCGTCGGTCCGCGAGATCTGCACGGCGGTCGGCCTCACCTCGCCGTCAACGGTTCACACCCATCTCTCCAGCCTCCAGAAGATGGGGTACCTCCGTCGTGACGCCACCAAGCCCCGCGCCATCGAGGTCCGGTTCGACTCCAACTCCGGCGCCACCGCCGATCGCGCTCCGGTCCGCCACGTGCCGCTCGTCGGTGACGTCGCCGCCGGCACCGGCGTGCTGGCCCAGGAGCACGTCGAGGAACTCATGCCGCTGCCGGCGCAGTTCACCGGCGAAGGCGAGCTGTTCATGCTCCGCGTCCGTGGCGACTCCATGATCGAGGCGGGCATCTTCGACGGTGACTTCGTGGTGGTCCGTCGCCAGGTGACTGCTGACAACGGCGACATCGTCGTCGCCGGCATTCCCGGCGAGGAAGCCACGGTCAAGACGTTCAAGTCCAAGGGCAGCGTCGTCACGCTCGTCCCGGCCAACCCGCGCCTCACCGACATGGTGTTCGACGCATCCGATGTCGCCGTCTACGGCAAGGTCGTGACGGTGCTCCGCAAGCTGTAGGAACCGCCTTCCGAGCGGGGCGGCCCGAGGCACTGGTCCCAGACCCAGCGCTGATCCGTGCCGGACGTGACGTACCTCGTCACCTTCGGCACGGGTCGGACCTGGCCAGCACCGGTCAGCTCGCTCTGTGCCAGAGGCCCTCAGTTGGCGTGGAGATCGGCGTTGAGACCGCCCCACTCCGCCGACTGGGGCAGCATCTCCACCGCACCCGAGATCGAGTTCCGCCGGAACAACATGTCGTTGCGCCCGCTCAGACGTGCGGCCTTGCAGGTCGAGCCGTCGGGCAGGGTGACCACCGTGCCGGCGGTGAGGTAGAGACCCGCCTCGACCACACAGTTGTC
>CALMLJ010000023.1 GCA_937868025.1 uncultured Acidimicrobiaceae bacterium | reverse complement strand
GGACGCTGTCGCCGTCGCCGCGGTAGTTCTTGGCGGCGTTGATGCCACCCTGCGCCGCGATGGAGTGCGCCCGGCGGGGGGAGTCGTGGTACGTGAAGACCTTGACGTTGTACCCGAGCTCGCCGAGCGTCGCCGCTGCGGCGCCACCGGCGAGGCCGGTGCCCACCACGATGACCTCGAACTTCCGGCGGTTCGCCGGGTTCACGAGCTTGAGGTCGAACTTGTAGTTCTCCCACATGTCGGCGATCGGACCGCCGGGGACCTTCGAGTCGAGCGTAAGTGTCATGTCGGTTCCTGGGTCGGTTCGAACGAGGTGGTTGCTCGGGTCACTTCACCACTCGCGTGGTTCACTTCACCACTCGCGTGACGATGAGAATGGGGAACAGCACGTTGCCGACACCGATGAGGAGCGAGATGCCGGTGGCGAACGCCCTGCGTGCGGCGTTGTAGCGGGGGTTGTTGAGGCCCAGGCTCTGGAACATCGACCAGGTGCCGTGGTACAGGTGCACCGCGATGGCGATGTTGGCGATGATGTACGCGATGGCCACGGGCCAGCGCTGCATCGAGGCGATCATGTTGTTGTGGACGGCACCCTCGACGAAGTCGGGGTTGGCCGGGCCGATCGTGAGGTCCAGCAGGTGGAACACGAGGTAGGCCAACAGGATGATGCCGGTGTATCGCATCGACCGTGACGCGAAGTTGACCGCGACGTAGTCGCGCGACGACTGGTAGCTCGTGGGCCGCGCCTTGCGGTTCATGATCGTGAGCGTCGCCGCGGCGTGGACGTGGGCGACCAGCGCCACGATCAGGCCGATCCGCAGGATCCAGAGCACCACCATGTTGGGCATGATCGGGTGCAGCAGCTCGCGGAGCGCCTCGCCGTACACGTCGATCGCGTACTTCCCGTCGGGTTCCTTGCCCAGGTACAGCTTGAGGTTGCCGACGAGGTGGGCGACGACGAAGCCGAGCATCATGATGCCGCTGATCGCCATGACCCACTTCTTGCCGACGGCCGATCGGTAGAACTGGACGGGCCACGGTGCCCGTCGGGCGGCCGGGGGATTGATCACCGGAGCGTCGGCTCCGGGTCGCTTCATCGTTTGCGCCATGTGCGGTGAGCTCCCACTCGACGGGTTTCCCTTACGTGAGAAACCTACCGTCCACGTCGGCGACAGCGGAAACTGAGATGTTGCTCAGACGGACGTCACATCGGGGGAGCGTCGAGGTGTGCCGTGTCGTTGAAGCGGCGCAGCACCTGGCGGCCGTCGTGGACGACGAGCTCGGAGATCGATGCGTTGTCGGCGCCGACGAACGCGAAGCCCTCGATGCCGACGGCGTGGGCCAGGAGCTGGCCGATCACACCGCCGTGGACGACGGCCACCACGGTTTGATCGGGGTGGGCCTCGACGATGCGCGAGAGGCCGTCCTGGAGGCGGCGGTCGAAGTCCTCGAGCGGTTCGGCACCGGGAATGAGGTCCCATCGCTGCGCCGCCATCGCCGCGACGAACGCCGGGTCGCCGGCGGCCGCCCGGACGCGCAGTTCGCCTCCCTCCCACTCACCGAGGTGCACCTCTCGGAGATCCGGCTCGACGGCCGGGATGAGGCCCGTGAGCGCGGCCAGCGGGGCTGCGGTCTGGTGGGTGCGCTGGAGGGTGGTGACGTAGATGGCGTCGACGGCTTCGGTCTCGGCGAGCCGTCGTCCCACCGCCTGCGCCTGCAGCTCGCCATCGGGGTGGAGAGGCGGATCGCCGTGGCCGTCGGCGAGGGGGAACGGCCGGTCGGGATGGGCCGGGGCCGATTCGCCGTGGCGGACGAGGAGCACTCGCGTGGCCCCGGGGGCGGGCGCGAAGCGGTGTTGGCGGAAGCCTTCGGTCGGTGCGGTCACGGGTGAGCTCCTGGGTGGGCGGCGGGTCAGTGTTCGTGGGGGTCGGCGAAGATCTCGCTGCGGTAGGTCCGCGTGACCACGCCATCGCCGTGGCGCAGCTCGATGACGAGATCCAGTGGGCCACTCACCGGGGGGACGACGATCGGGATCGTGCCCACGCGTTGCACGCTCTCGGGGGCGGCTCCCCCGCCGAATCCGTAGCGCTGGTGGCCGTCGGCCCACGTCAGCGTGGCGACGACCGACGCGTTCGCCAGGGGCTCCGCCAGGTCGTTCACGACGTGGACGTCGATGGCCAACGCCTCGTGTCCGTGGAGGTGCGGCGGCAGCCGGTCGGCGATCACGGTGACGGGGCGATAGGCGTCGGTCAACGCCCTCAGCGCCTCCTTCGGCGCGCCATCGGGCCCGACGAGGGCCGACGACACACCGCCGGCAGGGTCGTAGAGCGCCTCGGGGACGACCAGGCCGAGCGGCGAGTACCGGAGCCGGCGGGCCGTCTCGACGTGGAAGCGGATCACCATCGCCTGATACGCCCGCGTCGCGGCGGCCCAGGCGTGGGGATCGTCGAACGCTGCGGGGGGTGTGTGCCGAAGAAGGCACGCGAGGTCCCGTTCGCCGACCGGGGGGCCGTCGGGTTCTCCGAGCTGGCGCCATGCTCGCCCGGCGCCGTCGAACCAGGCGTCGGTCGCTGCGACCGACGGTGCCCCGAACCCGGTCAACGCCGTAGGTGGTCGACGCGCTCGTCGCAGACGGTCGGGCAGGTCGCGTTCGTCGCCGGTCGCCCATCCGAGTGCCCAGGGTCGTGGCGCGGACACGGTCGGCGGGCCGACCCGGTCAGCCGGTCGCTTCGGGCGCCACGCTCGACCCTCGACGAACCAACTCGCCACCCCCGCCGCGGCGGACCGACGTCGGGGGTCGTCGATCCCCGTGACGTAGACGAGCACGAGGACGCCGCAATCGTTCGCGGCATCGAGCAGGTCCGGTGTCGCGTCGTCGGGTTCGACGACGACTGCGTTCGCACCGGTCGCGGCGATGACCGACACGGCGGAGTGCGCGTCGACGTCGGACCCTGAGATCGACGTTCCCCGTGGAGTGAGACGGATCCCGTTGAGGAATCGACGTCGTCCGTCGATCGTGACGATGCCCCGGTCGACCGTCACGGAGGTGGGGCGGGGCATCCGCCGACTGTAGTGAGACGTTGCTCCGGACGGAGACCGTGGCGGGGACGACGAACCCCGGGGGTCTGCCGAGCTTGGAGCTCGGCGAACCCCCGGGGTCCGGGTTGGTCAGATGATGTCGGGTGCCCCGGTCAGAGGGTGACGGAGTTCGTCACCGTGCCCGTGGCCCCACCGTTCGTGCCGCCGGCGCCGCCCGTTCCACCGGAGAAGGTCGCCGTGCCGGTTGCCGAGCCGTGGCGGACGATACCGATGGCCGGGCCACCGGCCCCACCTCCGCCGGCTCCCGACGTGCCGCCGTTGCCGCCGTTGCCACCGGCGCCACCGGCGCCACCGTCCTCGAAGCCCGGTCCGCCCGTGCCGCCCGAGCCGCCCGGCTGACCGAGGGCGCCGTTGCCCCCGTTGCCGCCGTTGCCGCCCGTGCCGAGCACGATCTGGACGCCCGTGAGGGTGGGCGAGGAGTTGTCGAGCAGCAGGGCGATCGATGCCGCTCCGGCACCGCCGCCACCACCACCGGAGAACGCTCCGGCGCCACCGGCGCCGCCGCCACCACCGCCGGCGCCGGCGTCGTCGCTGTCACAGTCGGAGGCGCCGCCGCCACCACCGCCGCCGCC
>CALMLJ010000022.1 GCA_937868025.1 uncultured Acidimicrobiaceae bacterium | reverse complement strand
GTCGGGCGGATCGGTGAGGTACTCCTCGGCCAGGATGGCGTGGTCGACGGGCCGAGCGGCGAGGGGAGGTGTGCCGAACGCCGCGAGCAGCTCGTCCTCGTCACCGACGCGGATGACGTTGCTGCTGCTCTCGCCCTGCACGGGTTTGAGCACCAGCGGGTAGCTCAGCGGGCGGACCAGTTCGACGACGTCGGCCGGGTCGACGCCGCCCGGGACCCGAACGAAGCCGGGCGTCGGCAGTCCGGCGGCGAGCAGCGCGGCGCGTTGGGCACGCTTGTCGTTCAGCAGTTCCACGGTCGCCGGCGGGTTGCCGGGGAGGGAGAGCGCCGCGGCCAGTTCGGCCGCGAACGACAACTGCGCGTCGGTGAACGCGACGACGCCGTCGACGACCCCGACCGCTGCCGCAAGGTCGTCCACCGTCTCGGCGACGCTGCGACCGTGACGGTCGACGACCGTGCCGAGCCGGGGGAGCAGGCGCGACATCGACCCGAGCGTCGGATCGGTCGAGTCGACGATCCACACCAGGTCGGCAAGCGGCCGCAGCGTGTCGGCGAGGTCCATCGGTGACGTCGATCGGCCATCGAAGGCAACGACGAGTCGCCGGGTTCGCTCAACTCCATCGGGGGACATCTCGGTGGCCTCACCAGCTCCGGACGGCCGTGAGCGGCCCTCCGGTCATCGTCGGAAATGCGCCATTGTATGCCGTGATGGGTCGAGATTAGGGTGAGCGTGTCGGTGGGCGGCACCGGAGAGTGGAGCAGCGGAGTGAATCGTCGACCGGCAACGATCGATCGACCGTCGGGCGAACCGATGCCCGACGACTTCTGGCTGTCCACGGGCCGTGGGTCGGTCCTCGCCTCGCAGTTCTGGCCGACCGGAACCGTTGCCCCCGAGTCGGTCGGCGTGGTGCTCGTCCC
This sequence comes from uncultured Acidimicrobiaceae bacterium, assembly GCA_937868025.1. Next base: position 3,306 of record CALMLJ010000022.1, on the reverse strand, counting down.
CGGCATCGCTCACGAGTACCACTCGATGCACTTCGGTCTCGTGACGCTCGCCCGCGAGCTCGCGACCGTCGGGGTGCCGGCGCTCGTGATCGACCTCGCGGGAACGGCGCAGGGATCCGGCACGCTCGGCGATCCCGACCTCGCCGCCCAGTGGGGCGACGACGTGCGATGCGCCGTCGACCATCTGCGTCGGAGTGGCCTGCAGCACGTCGCCGTCGTGGGCACCCGGTTGGGCGCGCTGATCGCGGTCGACGCGTTGGCGTCGGACCCCGTCGACCTCGTGGTGCTCTGGGCGCCGGTGCTCTCGGGTCGGCGCTACGTCCGTGAGCTCCAGATGATCGAGGCGGCCGCATCCGACTCCGCCGTGCCCGACCTTCCGGGCCTGACGATCGCCGGGTACAACCTGCCGCCGGGCCTGCTCGACCAGCTGCGCGGCACGGCGGTCGATCGGATCGCCGGCAAGCCGGCGAGTCGCGTCTGCCTCGTCGACGTCCCCGATCGCCTCGCAGCGATCGATCTCACCCCGACCCCGCTCGCCGAGGTGCCCGTGGACCGCGTGGAGGCCGCCGGCACCGACGACTGGCTGTTCTCCGCCGCCGACGGCATGATCGCGCCGTTCGCGGACATCCCCACCGTGATCGCTGCGATCCGCCGACCGTTCCGCGACGCGAGCGAGGTCACACACCCGCCCGGCGTGACCCGCCCCGACGTACGCGGCTCGCGCCGCCAGGAGTTCGAACACGACGGGGTGGCGATCCGCGAGACGATCGTGCGGTTCGGCCGGCTCGGGCTCAGCGGGATCCTCAGCGAACCGGCGACGGTCGACGCCGAGGTCGGTGGCCCCGCGTACGTCGCCATCACGGCGCTCGGTCCCGGACGACTCTTTCCCGACTTCGCCCGCCGCGCTGCAGCTCGCGGCCGCACGTGCCTCCGGTTCGACCTGGCCGGCTTCGGCACCAGCCCCCGCCGACCCGGCGACGGATGGGCCGACTTCTACGACCCCGGCGCTCCCGCCGAGATCGCCGACGCCATCGACCACGTCACCGGTCGTGGGCACGACGACGTCGTCCTCGTCGCGTTCTGCGCCGGTGCCTGGTCCGCCGTGCAAATGGCACCGCACCCCGCCGTTCGGCGGATCGTCGGCATCAACCTCCAGCTGTTCATCCGGCATCGCCTCCTGCACCGGCGCCCCTGGCCCGATCTTCCGCCCTCCAAGCAGGTGCTGGCGTCGATCGGCCAGCGCCGGAACGTCCGTCGGGTGGTCAAGCGGGTCCAGTTCTCCCATCCGCTCCCGAGCCCGACCCTGCGCTGGATCCGTCGACACCGGCGGGCCGGCGTCGACGTCACGCTCGTCTTCGCCGAGGAGGATCGCGGGAGCGGGTACTACCGCGACCGCGTCGAGGCGTCGAGGTCGCCCTTCGTGCGGCGTGGTCTGCCGACGGTTCGACGGTACGAGGGGTTGGGCCACCTTCCGTCGGGGGCCACCCGCTCCCGCGTGCTCGACGACATCCTGTCCGCCGACTGAGCGGCGAGGAACGTCAGGGGAGCAGGATCTCGGTCAGAGCGCCCTGGAGGCTGGTCACTGACTCGAATGTCGCCCGCTTCAGGAACCGCTCGGGGAACTCCACGTCGAAGTGGTCCTCGAGCGCCAGCATGACGTTGACGGCGGCGTGGGAGCTGAGCCCGGCGTCGAACAGGCTGTCGGCGTCCCCGAGGGCGTCGACGGCCGCCGAGAGTCGGCCGTGATCGGCGAGTACCTGACGAATGGTGGCGGTCTGGTCGGACATGACGGAGCTTTCGGGGTGGCCCCCGATCCGGGGGACGCGATCGGGCCGGTGACCGCAGTGTGCACGGGGACGACGGCACTGTCCAGCGGGGGTCGATCCCCCGTTGTCGTTGCCGAACACTGATTGCATATGGGAGAATTATCTAGCTCGTCACACCCTTTCGAAAGGCACGTCGTTGCTGGTCCACAACACACGACGCCTGTTCGATGCCCTGGATCTCGCCGACGAGGCCGAGGCGCTCGGGATGGGCATCGAGCGGGCCGAGTACGAACGCCTGACCACGCTGTCGAATTGGGCGTCGTCGTTCCTCTGTCGGTCCCACGAGGACCTCGGTCGGGCCGGGCCGGTGTGCCCCTACGCCCGCACGGCGATCGAGCAAGGCCTGTTCCTCCTCGGAGAGATCGATGTGCCGTTCGACCACATCGACGAGATCGCCGATGAGATCGCGGTCTACAAGGAGTGGTTCGTCAGCCTGCAGGGGGTGCTGAGCCCCGAGCGGAACGCGTGCATCCTCCTCTCGTTGCCGCAGTGCGACCCGGTGTCGACCGAGGAGATCGACCACCTGCAGCGCCGGCTCAAGGACCAGTTCATCACCGAGGAACTCATGGTGGGGCAGTTCCACCCGCACCACGCCGAACCCGGGCTGTGGAGCCCCGACTTCCGTCCTCTGGCCGCGCCCGTGCCGGCCATCGCCATCCGGCGCCTGGTGTCGTCGGATCTCCCGTTCCTCGTCAGTCGAACCGCCTGGGTGCAGAAGTACCTCGAGGTCTTCGCTCCGGCGATGCCGCGTCACACGGTCAACTTCCTCGCAGCGCGCGTCGCCGACGAAGCGCCCCACCGATGAGCGACGAGACGGGCGTCCACCCGTCGGTCGAGCGGGCGTTGTCGGCGGCATCGGCACCATGGCGGGCCGTCCGCCACGACGAGATGGACCGACCGATCCGCAGCCCCGACGACTTCGCCGCAGCGCTGGGTTGGGACGTCGGCCGGATTACCAAGTCGCTCCTGTTGCGGGCGCAACGGGGAGGCGCTCACGCGATCGTCGTCTGCCCAGCGACCGCGAAGCTCGACTTCGCCAAGGTCGGCGCCGTCCTCGGAACCCGCTACGAGGTTGCGCCTCGCGAGGACCTCGAGACGGTCGTCGGGTACCCGGTCACCGGCGTGACGCCGCTGGGGGTGTCGCCGGACGTCCGGGTGGTCGTCGACGCCGCCATCGCCGACGTTCGCTCGGTGATGACCGGAGGTGGCGCCCTCGGGGTGGAGGTCGAGGTCGACGTGGGCGATCTCGTCGGGCTGACCGCAGCGGTCGTGGCGGACGTGACCCGGTCGGCCGGCTAGATCCGCGCCAGAGCGGGTCAGTGGGGGTGGCAGCCCCCGCCGCAGCATCCGCCGCCCGTCATCGGTGCGCTGGGGGCAGGCGCTGGACCGGCGCCGGCCCGGCCGCCGATCGCAACGAGGCTCAGGAGCTTGACGGTGTCGTCGTGGCCGTCGGGGCAGGGTGCCGGGTCGTTCGCCTGCG
>CALMLJ010000021.1 GCA_937868025.1 uncultured Acidimicrobiaceae bacterium | reverse complement strand
GTGTCGCCGCAGCGTCGTACGGCACCTGGGCGGGCAGCTTCGACATCGTGCGGTAGGGCGGGATCCGCATCGGGACACCGGCCCGGGATGCCGCCTCGGGATACCGCGTCGGCGAGCCGGGTCACAGTCGGTGTCAGTGCCCGTCGGTAGGTTGGGGTTCATGGCATTCGGACAGTCCTCGGGCCCACCCGCGTCGATGAAGCAGATCGAGTTCCTCGAGTCGTTGCTGCAGGAGCACGACTACGGCACGTTCCGCGAGGCCCGTCACCGGCTCGGGCTCACACAGCGGCAGGCACAGGGCAAGTTCTCCATCGGCGAGGCGAGCGCGCTCATCGAGCGGTTGCAGTCGGGCGATCTCGCCGAGGGCGGGGTCGACGGCCAACTGGTGCTCGAGTCGTCGATCGTCGCTGACCGCGCCGAGCAGAAGTTGCAGCGCCAACGCGAAGAACTCATCGCCGGTGTGCCGGCCGAGATGCTCGCGCACGAGCTCGAGCGTCGGGGCTGGTGCTGCATCGCCCCGACCGAATGAGGAGCCGACGATGCGCCATGACGTGACGAGCACCATCGATGCATCGGGCGCTGCCTCGCTCGTCATCGAGGTCGACGGTCGGCTCCTGCCCATCGGCAACAACATCGTGGCGGTCGGTCGCAACTACCACGACCACGCGAGCGAGCAGAACGTCGCCCCACCCGAGTCGCCGCTGCTGTTCGCGAAGCTCGCGTCCTCGCGCATCGCGAGTGGCGACGAGATCGTGTGGAACCCGGCGGTCGCCACACAGGTCGACTACGAGGCCGAGCTGGGCGTCGTCATCGGCCGGGTCACCAGCAGGGTGTCGGTCGACGAGGCGATGCAGTCGGTCCTCGGCTACTGCAACGTCAACGACGTCACGGCCCGCGACCTCCAGCGCTCCGACAGCCAGTGGTTGCGCGGCAAGTCCCACACCACGTTCTGTCCGGTCGGTCCGGTCGTCGTCACCGCCGACGAGATCCCCGACCCGCAGGCGCTCCGCATCACCTGCACGGTCAACGGTGAGGTCCGGCAGGATGCGACCACCGCCGACATGATCTTCCCCATCGCCGAGGTCATCGCGTACGTCAGTCAGGTCGTCACACTGCTGCCTGGCGACCTGATCTGCACCGGCACGCCCGGGGGTGTCGGCATGCACCGCACACCGCCACAACTGTTGGCCGACGGCGACGAGGTGGTCGTCGAGGTCGAGGGCCTCGGCCGGCTGGTGAATCGGTGTAGACATCTGCCCTGAGCTTCGACTCCGGGGGGAGTGCCGAGGCCGAAAGGGGGAACGCCATGGCAGTCGACGGCCAACGGTACGGACTCGAGACGGGCGCTGTGTTCGCCGAGATCATGGACGAGTTGCGCGTGCTCGAGCAGAAGATGGTCACGCATCCCGAGATGGGGTCGAGCGACCAGAACGTGTGCGAGGCCTACCGGTGGTTGTTCTCGATCACCCAGGTGGCGCTCGACTGCTTCGTGTGGGGTGACACGGCGGCGCCGCGGTTCGTCGACATCGTCGGCACCACCAAGAAGTGGGGCGGCGACAACGCCGACGCCTACTACCAGCACGCACCGATCGACCCACAACGGCGCTATCGCGTCAGCGGCTACCGCGGTGACGCCGTCTACCTGTCGCTCACGGTCTACGGCGGGCCCGACGACGGGCACTACTCGACCCGCATCGTCGGCTCGGTCAGCGACGCCGATCTGACCTTCGACGACGAGGGCCGCTTCTCCTTCTGGATCGCGCCGGAGGCCATCGACGACGGCCCCGGCATCGTGACCGGTGGCGACTCGGTCGTCGCCATCACCCGCGACTACCTCGCCGACCCGTTCACCGAGCGGCGCACCACCTGGCACATCGAGTCGCTCGACGAGGCGCCGCCGTACGAACTGACCGACGCCGACCTGGCCCACCGCATGACCTGCGCGCTCACGTGGATCCGCGACCAGGCGGCCATCGTGCCGCTGGGCGAGTTCGGCGAACCCAACTCGATCGAGCCGCCGTATCCCGTCCCGTCGGCGACGTTCGGGTGGGCCGCCGGCGACGCCGCGTACGCCATGGGCGGCTTCGAGCTGGCCGACGGGCAGGCGATGGTGGTGCGGGGTCGCTCGCCGGAGTGCTCGTTCTGGAACCTGTGCCTGTGGAACCCGCTGCTGCACACCTACAACTACGACCGCGACCGGGTGACCATCAACGGCATGCAGGTGACCTACGAACCGGACGGCTCGTGGGTTGTGGTCATCGCCGGCTCCGATCCCGGCCATCCGAACTGGGTGTCGACGCAGGGCCACCCCAAGGGCTGCATCTGGCTGCGGTGGTTCAACCCGGCATCGACCCCTGAACCGCTCACCTGCGAGGTGGTTCCGGTCTCGGAGGTGGTGTCGTGACGACCCCGGCCGAAGTCGGAGCGGACCGCCGCTCTCGTCAGCGCATCGCCCCGGTCCACATCACCGACTACGCGGACCCGCAGTTCAGCCCCGAGGTCGCGGCGATGATCGAGGCCGCCAAACCGCTCGCCGACCTGTTGCCGCTCGAGGTCGATCCCATCTGCGACCAGGCGGCCGCGGAGCTCTCGGCGAGTGGCCGGCAGTTCTCCGACTTCGGCGAGGTCGATGGCGTCGAGAGCTTCCGGGTCCGAATGGCCGCGCTGCTCGACGCCTACGCGGCAGTGCCCGACCTGTCGCACATGGGTCGCATCACCGTGCACACCCTGTTCACGCAGCTGGTCCGCAACCGGATGTTGATCGCCGACCTGCTGGCGCGGCACCCGGAGATCCACGAGATCGAGATCACGGCGCCGATCATCATCGCCGGGCTGCCTCGGACGGGTACGACGCACCTGCACAACCTGCTGTCGGCCGACCCCGGCCTGCGGTCGTTGCCCTACTGGGAGAGCACCGAGCCGGTGCCCTTGCCCACCGACGTGGTCGGGCCCGACGGCATCGACCCGCGTTGGACGCGGACCGCGGCGGCGTGCGACTTCATGGAGGCGGCGATGCCGTACTTCAAGCGCATGCACGAGATGACGCCCGACCACGTGCACGAGGAGATCCAACTCCTGGCAATCGACTTCTCGTCGATGTTCTTCGAGACGTTGGCGCCGGTTCCGGCATGGCGCGACCGCTTCCTCGCCACTGACCAGGTGCCGCACTACGAGTACCTGAAGACCGTGCTGAAGGTGTTGACGTTCCTGCGGGGAGGTCGGCGGTGGGTCCTGAAGTCGCCGCAGCACCTCGAGCAGTACCCGGCGATCCGCCAGGTGTTCCCCGACGCGACGATGGTGGTGACGCACCGCGATCCGGTCGCGGTCACGGCCTCGATGGTCACGATGATCGCCTACACCCAGCGCATGCAGCACGAGCGCGTCGATCCCCATGCGGTGGGCGCGCTGTGGTCGGATCGCCTGCAACGGATGCTCGGTTCCGCGGTCGCAGAGCGGGATCTGTTGCCGGAGGCGCAGAGCATGGACGTTCGCTTCGACGAGTTCATGGCCGACGACCTCGCGACCGTCGCGGCGATCTACGAATTGGCCGACCAGCCCCTCGACGACCGCGCCCGCGCCGCGCACGCCGGCTACCTGGCGTCGCATCAGCGCGAGCGCCACGGCGGCCTGGTGTACGACCTCGCCGACTTCGGCCTCGACGCCACCGAACTGGCCCGGGGCTTCGCCGACTACACGACCCGCTTCCTGAGCTAGGGGTTTCGTAGTGCGAGGAGCGACGCGAGTGTCGCTCCTCGCACTACAAAGCCCCGAGGGACCGGCGGTAGTCGCCCGGAGGTTGGCCCACGACCTTGCCGAAGTCGCGGGTGAAGTGGGCCTGGTCGGCGTAGC
>CALMLJ010000020.1 GCA_937868025.1 uncultured Acidimicrobiaceae bacterium | reverse complement strand
CCGGCAAGCGCTACCTCGACTGGGCGCTCGACGACCCGGCCGGGCAAGGCGTCGATGCCGTCCGTCCGATCCGCAACGAGATCGACCGCCGGATCCGTGAGCTCCTGGCTGAGCTCCTCCCCACCGCAACTCCCTGACCTCGGAAGGAACCTCCGAATGGAACCCTCACGCCTCGACACCGGTCGCGCCCACGTCGAAACGCTCATCAGTTCGTTCGCGATCGAGCCGGCATGACAGCGACCGACGCAGTGCGTGACGTGATCATCGTCGGGTCCGGCCCGGCGGGGTTGACCGCGGCGATCTACACCGCTCGCGCCAACCTCCACCCGCTCGTCATCGAGGGCGAACCGTCCTCCACCAGTGACCAGCCCGGCGGACAACTGATGTTGACGACCGAGGTCGAGAACTTCCCCGGATTCCCCACCGGGATCATGGGCCCTGAACTCATGGCGAACATGCGAGAGCAGGCAATCCGGTTCGGCGCCGAGTTCATCACCGACAAGGTCACCCGAGTCGAGCTGAGCACGACCGGAGACGCGCACCGGGTGTGGGTGCGCGACGTCGAGCACGCCAGCCGTGTCGTCATCGCGTCGACCGGCGCCCGCTCGGTCATGTTGGGACTGCCAGAAGAACAGCGCCTGATCGGCCACGGGCTCTCCACCTGCGCGACCTGCGACGGGTTCTTCTTCCGCGACCAACACATCGTGGTGGTCGGCGGTGGCGACTCCGCCATCGAGGAAGCACTGTTCCTCACCAAGTTCGCCGCGAAGGTCACCGTCGTGCATCGCCGCGACCAGCTGCGAGCATCGAAGATCATGGCGGACCGAGCGTTCGCCAACGACCGCATCGAGTTCGCCTGGAACAGCCAGGTCACCGCCATCGTCGGCGAGGACCGCGTCGAAGGCGTCCGACTCACCGACACCGTCACCGGCGCCGAAACCGATCTCGCCGTGACCGGGGTGTTCGTCGCGATCGGGCACCAACCGAACACTGCGCTCTTCGCGGGACAGCTCGACACCGATCCCGCCGGCTACCTCGTGACCGAACCGGGCTCGACCCGAACCAACGTCGCCGGCGTGTTCGCCTGCGGCGACGTCCAGGACCACACCTACCGTCAGGCGATCACGGCCGCTGGATCAGGGTGCATGGCAGCGATCGACACCGAGCGCTGGCTCGAGACGGCCGCGCACGCCTGACCGGCCGCGCACGCCTGACCGGCCGAGACTCCGGCCATGACCGCCCCCTGACCGGCGCCGCCTGACCGGCCATGGCACGTCAGACGAGCACTGATGTCCCGAGCCACACCGCAGCGCCCGCCAGCGCGAGGAGCACCACGTTGAACGGCAGCTCCTTGAACTCGCGTCGTGAGACGTGCAACGCGATACCCCCGACCTGTACGAGAAGCAGTCCAACGGCGGCGGCGATCGCGAGGCCCGGGGCGAGGTCGACCAGTGGCGGGACGACGAGCCCGATCGCGCCCAGCACCTCGAGCACGCCGACGGCGCGGATCAGCGCGAGGGGCACGTCGTCGACCCAGCCCATCATCGGCCGGAGCTGGTCGCGCGATTGGACGGCCTTCTTGCCACCTGAGAACAGGTAGAGCGTTGCGAGCAGCACGGCGATGGTCCAGTAGGCGACGGTCATGATCGGAAAGATAGCCAGCTCGCCCAGTTCTGTACAGAGTGTCCAGAACAAGTCGAACGTTCCGGCTGTTGGCTAGCGTGACCGACGTGAGCGAGGGAGCACCCGACAGCATCGACCCGCGCGTCGTCCGGACCCGTCGTGACGTCGTCGATGCCGCCACCGAACTCTTCCTCGGCGAGGGATGGAACGCCGTCACCCACGCGGAAGTTGCCCGCCGGGCCGGTTACTCGAAGGCCACCGTGTACGCCCACTGGCCGACCCGTCTCGACCTGGTACGGGATTCGGTCATCCGCATCTGCAGCGAGGCCGAACACGCACCACCCACCGGCGACCTTCGTGCGGACCTCGTGCGTGACCTGCTCGACTTCGCCGGGGACCTGGCCGGCGGCCACCTCGCCCGAGTGCTCGGAGGCGTGCTCGAACGCGCCGCCACCGACCCCATCGTCGAGGAACTGCGTCAGTTGCTGTGGGACGAAGGCACCCGTTCCCTCGAGACGATCCTCCGTGCCCACCTTCCCCGCAGCGCAGTCGCTCCCTCCCTGGCCCTGCTGACCGGAGCCGTGCTGGTGCGCGTCGGCTTCGAGGGGCGCCCGGCGACCAAGGCCTTCATCGACGACGTCGTCGACCGGGTGCTCGCCTCGACTTCCTGATCGCACGCCGCCGAACCGGCGAGACCGGGTCCACCGCCGACCCCGATACCGTGCCGGCCACGACCTCGCCGGCCTCCGGCGCCGACGCTGGCAACACTGGCTCGACCGCAAGACGGAGACACCCGTCGGCCCCACCGACTCGTAGTCTCCGGGCATGGCAACCCACGAACGCGAGA
>CALMLJ010000019.1 GCA_937868025.1 uncultured Acidimicrobiaceae bacterium | reverse complement strand
GTCGACGCGAACCTGACCGGCTACATCTCCCGGGGCATCATCTTGCCCCTGTCGGACCCCGCCGAGGCCCAGGCGGCGTGCGAACTGTTCGGCCTCGAGCCGACCCCGGAGCGGATCGCCCGCATCACAGACAAGGCCACCATCGGTGGCGGCGACAACTCCCACGGCGCGTCGATGGCCCAGCCGAACTGGCGCTCCATGCGACACCTGCGTGACCCGAACACGGGCGCCACCCTCCGAGGCACCGTCGCGATCTACGCCGATCTCGCCGGCCGCGCCGTGCCCGTCGAGATCGCGATTCCGCAGTCGTTCATAGCGATGGCATCAACCAACCCCGACGACATCCGCCGGCGCCTCGAACTCGGCCCATGACGGCCGGCCGCCGATCGGTGTCAACCAACAAGCACTGGTGCACCCCGCCCGACATCGTCGAGTCGGTCCGGCGTTGCTTCGGCGGCGCGATCGCGTTGGACCCGTGCTCCAACGCTCATTCGAGGGTGGGAGCGGAGACCGAGTACCGGCTCCCGGAGACCGATGGCCTGACTGCGACGTGGTGCCATCCGACCATCTTCGTGAACCCGCCGTACGGCAGAGATCCGGAGCGAGGGTCCCGGATCCTCCACTGGTTCAGCCGGATCGACGACGCTGCTGAGCGTGGCTCGGAGGTGATCGCTCTCGTTCCGGTCGCGACGAACACCGAACATTGGAAGCGATACGTGTACCCGAGGGCGCGCTCGATCTGCTTCCTGTTCGCAACGCGGCTCCGCTTCTACATCGACGGCTCCGAAGACCCCAGGGGTGCCCCCATGTCGTGTGCAGCGATCTATTGGGGGCCCGACGATGCGGTGTTCGCGGAGGAGTTCAGCTCCCACGGGGCGGTGGTGTCGCTCGCCGGCGTACAGGTACCTGGCTGTCGTTGAAGGGGCCGCTGCTTGCGATCGCTGGCGACCATGGCTCTGCCGTTACCAGTGCACGAGCCTCTGCGGTTATCGTCCGGTCAACCGTTCTCGACGATGAGTTCGATAGGCCGGTACGCCCGCTTGGGGTCGGTCCAGCGAGGCTGCTCGACGAGAGCCCAGGCAGGGTTGGTGACCCGGATCGCTTCGACGAGGCTCTCGAGCTCAGCGGTCGCCAATGCGACCCCCATGCATCGATGCGCACCGAACCCCCAAACCGGGAGATCGATCTGGCGGCGTGCGGGGTTGAACACCCACGGGTCGTCGTACGCGTCGCAGTCTCGGGCGATGAAGAACGTGTACGCGACGAGCATGTGGCCCGCTTCGATGCTGAGCTCCTCCCACTGGAAAGACTCGGACGCGATGCGCATCATGGCGGCCGCCGGCGGCTTCCAGCGGAGACACTCCTCGACAACGGCGGCTGGACTCCAGGCCGCTTCGACGACGCTGCGGAGGCGCGACGGGTCGTCGAGCAAGGTGTGGCAGATCCCGAGGATCGACGCGACCGTTGTCTCCCAACCGGCGACGAGGGTTTGCATCCCTGCAGCGACACGTACGTCCCACTCGGCGTCCGCTGCGGCGATCCGGCCGTACAGGGTGTCGAGGCCTTCCTGTTCGCGCAGCAGCAGGTCGACTACTGCGCGGAGGTCCACCGCCGCACGGTTGATCACATCGACCATCCGCCCCGAATGCCAGCCCCACAGGTTCGCCAG
>CALMLJ010000018.1 GCA_937868025.1 uncultured Acidimicrobiaceae bacterium | reverse complement strand
AGTCGGTCCATCCACCACCAGCCGGCGGCGACGAGCGCTGCTGCCGTGCCGACACACGCAAGACCTGCCGACGATCGGAACAGGAAGCCAGCTGTCGCGGGCTCGATGACGACGAGGCCGGTGCACGCCAACGGGGGCAGGCCGGTCAGCAGCGTCGCGGACGCCCGGCTCTGCGTCGTCAGCGCCCGGACCTCGTCGGCCACCTCGGCCTGATCGCGGAGGGCAGCGGCGACGGCTTCGAACGCTGGTGCAGCTCGGCTTCCCAACTCCGCGCCGAGGAGAACCGCTGCGACGAACTGGTCGAGCGCCGGCGCGCTTCGGTCGTCGCGCCAGGCAACGAGCGCGTCGGCCAGCGACGCTCCCGCTCCGAGCGCACGATCGAGCTGGGTCAGGTCTGCCGCCAACGGGCCCCCGACGAGTGTCCGGGCTCCGACGAGGGCGTCGGTCACGGTCATGCCGGCACGAACGTCGCGGGCGACGGCATCTGCGAGCCGGGGCAGCTCGGCGACGACTTGCGCCCCCTCCCGGCGGGCACGGCGCCGGGACGAGCGGCGTCGCCGAGGACCGACGCCGGCACGCGCGATCTCGACGGGGGCCAGGTCGGCCCGCTCGCGACGGCGGGCGAACACCTGTCGCGCCATCGGGACCAGGACTGCGAGCGCGACACCCCAGGACGGCGCGCTCATGCCCGACTCCCGGCACGGCCTGCGCGGTCGAACCAGCGACCATCGGCGTAGACCGGTTCGACACCGGTGGGGTGGGCCGGATCGGCCACCACGTCGTGCACGGACACCACGCGGCGCCGCGGGCCGATCCGTCGCACCCCGACCACGACGTCGACCGCCGAGCGAACCTGGGAGCGGACCGCCGAGTATGGCAGCTCGCCGTCGGCGAGCAGCACGAAGGTCTCGAGTCGAGCGAGGGCATCGGCCGCCGACTTCGCATGACAGGTCGACAGCGACCCGTCATGCCCCGTCGCCATCGCCCACACCATGTCGAGCGCCTCGGCACCGCGCACCTCGCCCACGATGATCCGGTCGGGGCGCAGCCGGAGCGCGGCGCGAACCAGCGTTCGGAGGTCGACTCGGCCGGCGCCATCACCGTTGTCGGGGCGGCCTTCGAGCCGCACGACATGCGGCAGGTCGAGGCGGAGCTCGGCGGCATCCTCGATCGTCACGACCCGGTGCGACGGATCGATCCCGCCGGCAAGGGCGTTGACCAGCGTCGTCTTCCCGGACCCGGTCGGCCCGAACACCACGATGTTGGCGTGGCGACCGACGTCGCGCCGCAGCCGTTCGGCGACGTTCGCATCCCCGAACGCGTCGAGACCCACGCGCTCGACCGAGAACGTCCGGATCGCGACGTGGATCCCGTCGGGGGCGAGCGGCGGGAGCACCACACTGATGCGCGATCCATCGGCGAGACGGGTGTCGCCGATGGGGTGCGACCGGTCGACGGCGAGGCCGTTGCGACGGAACGCCCGCTCGACGACGAGCCGGATCTCGTCGACGTCCATCACCAGTCCACCGGGAACGAGGTGGCCGCCCCGATCCACCCACACCCGACCGTCACCGTTGACGAGCACGTCGGTCACGGTCGGGTCGTGCAACAACGGGTCGAGCCGGCCGAGCCCGAGCAGGGACGCGTGCAACCGTTCGAGGATGGCCGCCGACTCGGCGGCGTCGGCCAGTGGCAGCTCGTCGGCGATGATCTCGGCGAGCAACGTCCGTGCCGGGACGTCGCGGCGTGGATCGTCGAGGAACCGGCGTTGGATGACCTGATCGGTGGGGGACGTCACCGGACCAGCGCCTCGACCTGCCGGGACAGCGGACGTGGGGGCCGTCGAACCAGCTTGCCGTCATCGACGGCTCGTGCCACGGCAGGGTCGTGATCGATCTGGGCGATGACGGGAGCGCCGAGCGCTTCGGCGATGAGGTGACGGTCGAAGGTCCGTCCGCCCTCCCGCACGAGGACAACGCCGGTGGGGCGGATCGGCAGGGCCTGCGCCCGCCGGACGGCGAGGTAGCAGGACCGCGTCACGAGCAGCGACGGATCGTCGGCGGCGAGTCGGTGACGTAGCCGCTGCATGCTCGACAGGGCGTGCGGCGTCACCGTCGAGACGTCGACCACCACCAGTCGCGGATCGGCATGCAACGCCCGGACGAGCGTGTCGGCGCGGTCATCGGGCCACGCGTGGGACGAACCGACCGGCAGGAGCGACAGCCTCGGTCGGAGCTCGACCTCGAGGCGGTGGAGCGCCTCCGAACCGACCGATCCGGCGGCCAGCCAGTCGGTGACACCGTCGTGACGCGGGGCGACACCCGCGGCGGCCGTCAGGTCGCCGTCGAGGTCGACGACGAGCACATCGAGGTCGCGTTTCGCGGCGAGGCGCGCTGCGAGAGCGAGGGAAATGGTCGAGCATCCCGACCCGGGTTTGGCCGTCCACAGGGGGTACAGCACGATGGCTCCGTAGGAGTATGCGCACGAGGCGCCGACTACAGAGGGGAAGAATCGCCGAACCTAGGCGGACCGGCCGCCGGTGGTCAACGGGTCGTTCGACCCGCCCGACCGAACGTCAGACGGCAAGCAGGTCGCGGGCGCCGGTGTCGGAGCTGGGGTGGCGCAGCTTCGACATGGCGCGCGCCTCGATCTGGCGGATCCGCTCACGGGTGAGGTGGAAGTGCTCACCCACCTCTTCGAGGGTTCGCGGCTCACCACGGTCGAGGCCGAAGCGGAGCTTGAGGATCTCGCGCTCACGTTCGTCGAGCGGCGAGAGCAGCCGGGAGATCTCCTCGGGCAGGAGCGCGGTGGCAGCGACCTCGAACGGCGACTCGGCGCCACGATCCTCGACCACGTCGCCGAGCTCGGCATCGCCGTCCTCGCGGAGCGGCTCGGAGAGGGACAACGGTTCGGCCGCGAAACGGAGTGCCTCGGTGACCTTGTCCTCGGGCATCTCGACCTCGGCGGACAGCTCCGAGAGCGTGGCGGGACGGCCGAGTTTGAGCTCGAGTCGTGCCCGGGCCTTCTGGAGGCGCGCCAGAGTGTCGCCGGCGTGCACGGGGAGCCGGATGGTGCGGCCAGTGTTCGCGATGCCACGGGTGATCGCCTGGCGAATCCACCACGTGGCGTAGGTCGAGAACTTGAAGCCCTTGCGCCAGTCGAACTTCTCGACGGCGTGCATGAGACCGAGGTTGCCTTCCTGGATCAGGTCGAGGAGGGGAAGGCCGGAGGCCTGGTACTTCTTCGCGATCGACACGACGAGCCGGAGGTTGGACTGGACGAAGGTGCGCTCGGCTTCCTCGCCGGCACGGATCTGCCGACGGAGCTCACGCTTGCGGGCTGCGCTCGCGGTGCGACCGAGCTGTTCGAACTCGGTCGCCGCGGCCACGCCGGACTCGATGGCCTGGGCGAGGCGGACCTCGTCGTCCTTGGTCAGGAGCGGGTATTGACCGATGTCGGTGAGATACAGGCGGACGAGGTCTTCTTCGTCGCGGTCCACACGATCTTTCGCCACGTTGCAACCTTCGCTTCCAGTCAGCCATCTCCAGCGGGGGAAGATGGATAACGCTCTCTAACGATACGGAGTCCGTCAAGACCCTTTCTGCCCGAAACGTAGGTGGGATGGGGGTTGTGGGCGTCGGAGGGCGGGGTGGGACGGCACGCGCAACCGGTTCCGGCTGCGTCAGCCTGGGACATCGACATCATCGGGTGCGGAACTTGAGCGCCCGCTGATCTCACGGGTGTCAACCAACGTTCCGGGGCCCGATATTCCGCCCGCCGCGGAGAGGAGTTCCTCGATGGTGGAGCGAAACGCGGCAGTTCGTGCGGCGGAGTCCATGCCGCTGCCGAGCTGCTCGAGGAGACGTCGCCCGGCTTCGACATCGCCGACCTCGTCGCGAAGCACGAACCCGAGGGTGCGCATGACCGACGCATCGGCGACGTCGGTGCAACGATCGAGGTGCCAGGACTGGACCTCGATGAGGTGCGGGATCACCACGCCGTACACGCCGGTGAGGCGCTCGGCGGTGACGTCGGGACCTCGCAACGACTCGAGCTCGTCGAACAGCTCGACGAGGCGGGCGTCCGCGGGGACCGTCTGACGATCGGGATGCAGTTCGCGGACCTCGGGAAGTCGCTCACGGAACAGGTCGGCGTGCCAACCGTGGTGCCGGGAGGCAGCGGCGAGGAAGACCTTGACGTTCGGCTCGGGGACCGAGGCGACCCAACTGCCGAGCACCTCGAACAGCCGGATCGACGCCCACCGGTAGTGACCGAGGCGACGAGCCGACTCCTCGATCGTGAACCCACCGACGTGCCCGTCCAACGATGCTGCTTCCACCCGGCCAATCTACCGGCGAGGGCGTCAGCCCCCGGGCGGCGCCGCGGTGGTGGGCGCAGGGACCGGCACCACGACGACGGCAACGGTGATCTCCACGACCGACTCTTCCTTGACCTCGACCTGGGGAGGGGTGCCCTGTGAGATGACCTTGCCCTCCGAGGCGTCTCCCGCGGCGACGGGCGAGGTGGCGATCTTGACCTTGAGCCCGGCGCTCTTGAGCACGCGCTCCGCCGATGCCTGGCGGAGGCCGACGAGGTACGGCACCTTGGTCGTGGGTTCGGGGCCGGCGACGCTCAGGCCGACCGGTGTGTCGCGCGGCAACGGTGAGCCGACGGCCGGGTCGGTCTCGAACACGGTTCCCGGCACGAGGTCGGCTCGGAACACCCGCTTGATCTTGCCAACGGCGAGGCCGCTCCGCCCGATGTCGGCGAGGGCCTGCTCCAGCGGCTTGTCGAGGATCGGTGGGACGAGTCGCGGTGCCGGGCCCGACGAGACCAGGATCTTGATCGCGCCGGCTGCCGGGACGCGGGCGCCGGACGGCGGGTCGGTGGCAATCACCTCGTTGGCCCGGACGGTTTCGCTCGGCGTCGGGATCTGCTCGACGATCAGGCCGTTGGCCTGCAGCGTCGCGACCGCGTCGATGGCCTGCTGGCCTTCCACGCCGGGAACCGATTGGCCGAGCGGGCCGTCGCTGACCCGGATGACCACGAGCTCGCCCTGCTCCGCCTTGGAACCGGAGAGCGGCTTCTGACCGATGATCACGCCCTTGGGTTTGAGCGGGTCCTCGTTCGGTTGGAACTGCACCTCGACCACGAAACCGGCTCGCTCGAGCTCGCCCTTGGCCTGGTCGAGGGCCATCGACTTCACGTCGGGCACTTCGATCCGGGGCAGCTGAATACCCCGGCTCCCCTCGAGACTGTCGGTGAACGCCCACAACGACAGCCCGAGACCCGCGATCAGGCAGATGAGCGTCACGACGAGCGGGCCGTTCATGGGCCGGGGATCGATGACCTCGGGGGCGCCTTCGGCCGAGTGTCGAACGGCCGCGGTCATTGTCCCGGTCCCGGCGCGGCAGGCGTCGCTGGTGCCGCCGGTGGCACCGTCGTGGGCGGCAGGGTCGGGGGCGGGACGGCAGCGCGACGAACCGTCACCGTGACGACGTCACCCGCGCGCAACTCCGTTCCCGGGTCCGGGCTCTGGGACAGCACAACGCCGTCGAGCGGGTCGGCGACCGCTCCCGTCTGGGTCACCTCGCCGATGATGAGGCCGAGCTTCGACAGCTCCGCGGCGGCGTCGGCCCGCTTGAGGCCGGTGACCTTCGGTAGGGCGACCGGTGGCGGTCCGCTCGAGATCACCATGTTGACCGCGGTGTCGCGGGGCAGCACCGTGCCCGCCGGCGGGTCGGTGCCGACCACCGAGCCCTTCTTCACGGTGGGGTTGTCGCCGATCGTGATCGTGCCGAGCTGGAACCCGGCCTTGCCGAGGTTGAACGCTGCGCCTTCGATGGGCAGGCCGGTCACCTCGGGCACGGTTCTCGTCATGGGGCCGGTCGACACGCTGATCGACACGGTGGCACCGCCTTCGACGACGGTGCCCGGAGCCGGCGACTGCGCGATCACGTCACCCGCCGGTGCGGTCTCGTCGTTGACCCGTTCCTCGGCCACCTCGAGGCCCAGCTCACGGATCGTGGAGATGACGTCGGACCGCTTCTGACCCACGAGTTCGGGCAGCGGCACGAACTCCGGTCCACGACTCACGTAGATGTCGGCGGTCGAGTCTCGACGCATGCTCGACGCGGCAAGCGGCTTCTGCCGGACGACCTTGCCGCGCTGCACGGTGGACGAGTACACGAAGTGGACATCGCCGTGGAGACGCCCACGTTCGAGCTCGATCAGCGCTCGGTCCTGGGTCAGTCCGGTGACCTTCGGGACCGGCACCTCGAGGAACCGACCGGCCAGAAGGTCTGCGGGGTTGAGGGTGGGAGAGAACACGAACACCAAGGCGAACAGACCGAGCGTCACCAACGCGATGACGACCGGGAGGGTCCCCGTGCGGCTCGGGAGTCGCTGGCGGGACCGCGAGATCGAGGCCCGGGGCGCGACCACGACTACGGGCTCGTGGTCGTCGTGGTGGTCGAACTGGTCGGAGCCGTCGTCGTGGCAGCACCGGCGACGCCGACGGTGATCGTGACGGTGGACCCGGCGTCGATCGAGGTGCCGGCAGCCGGGTCGACCGAGATCACACGGCCGTCGTTGGCGTCACCGGGCGGGAGGGCCTTGGGCTCGACGCTGACGTCGAATCCCTTGCCCTTGAGGAGCGCGGTCGCCTCGTCCTCGCGCTGGCCCTTGACTGCGGGGACCTTCACGGGTTCCGCTCCGGTCGAGACGATGAGGTTGATCGTCGACTTCTTCGGAGCAGAACCGACGGGGTCGGTCGTGATGACGAGGTCCTTCTTCACGTCGGCCGACGCCTGCTGGATCGTCTCGCCGACGACGAATCCCTTGTCGGTCAGCGCCTTCTTGGCAGCGTCGACGGTCTTGCCGGTGACGACCGGAACGACCTCCGAGCCGGCGCCGGTCGAGATGCGCAACAACACCTCGCTGGCGGCGGGTGCCGGTTGGCCGGCGGGCGGGGACGTCTCGACGGCCTTGCCCTCCTCGACGGTGTCCGATTCGAACGGCTCGACCTTCACGGTGAACTTGAGGTCGGTCAGCGCCTTGGTCGCCTCGGCCTCCGAGAGGTTCGCCACCGGCGGGATGACCACGTTGGCCGGACCGGTGCTCACGAAGATCTCGACGTCCTTGCCCTTGGCGAGACGGGTGTTGGCCGCCGGGTTCTGACGGAACACGGTGCCCACGACGGCATCGTCGGACGCCTCCTCGGTGACCACCGGGTTGAAGCCCTGTTTCTGGAGCGCGGCCACCGCGTCGTCCTTGGTCATGTCGACCGTGTTCGTGACGAGGACCCCGTCGCTCACGTCGGCGTCGTCGTTGAGGCTCGAGACGAGCCAGAACCCGAGGGCGCCGAGGCCAACGAGCAACAGCACGGTGAGCGCGACGAACAGGCCGGTGCGGGCGGGGGGTTCGTCGTCGTACTCGTCGGGTTCGGCGGGGACCGGTGCCTGCTGGGCGGGCATGACCGTGGTGTGGCTGGGATCCGCGGTGACCGCAGGGTTGACCACGGTCGCGGCGGAGGTGGCGGCAGCTGCCGGGGCCGCTGCCGGTCGGGCCAACTCCTCTTCGGCGAGGGTCGTCTGACCGTCGAGGAAGCGGCGGAGGTCGGCGCGGAGGTCGTCGGCCGAGCGGTAGCGCTGCTCGGGCTTCTTGGCCAGGAGCTTGAGGATCACCGACTCGAGGCCGGCCGGCACGCCCGTCACGAACTGCGACGGACGGGGCGGCCATTCCTGCACGTGCTTGTAGGCGATCGCGACCGGCGAGTCGCCGACGAACGGCGGACGGCCGCACAGGATCTCGTAGAGCACCACGCCGAGCGAGTACAGGTCGCTGCGGGCGTCCACCTGGAAGCCCTGGGCCTGCTCGGGCGAGAAGTACGTGGCGGTGCCCATGACCGAACCGGCCTGAGTGAGGTCGTCGGCGGGGCCCGACAGTGCCCGGGCGATGCCGAAGTCGGTCACCTTGGCGGTACCGGAGGTGGAGATCAGGACGTTGCCCGGCTTCACGTCGCGGTGCACCACACCACGCTGGTGGGCGAACCCGAGTGCGCCGGCCACTTCGAAGATGACCTCGGCGGCACGACGGGGATGCAGCGGGCCGGCGTCGCGGATGACCTCGGCGAGGGACTGACCCTCGACGTACTCCATGACGATGT
The DNA here is from genome assembly GCA_937868025.1 of uncultured Acidimicrobiaceae bacterium. Next base: position 5,892 of record CALMLJ010000018.1, on the reverse strand, counting down.
AATAGGTGCCGCTCTCCGAACCCCAGTCGTACACGCCGACGATGTTGGGGTGGGAGAGGTTGGCGGCGGCCTGGGCCTCGCGCCGGAAGCGCTCGACGAATGCCGGGTCGGTCGCGTACTCGGGAAAGAGGATCTTGACGGCCACCGGGCGGTCGAGGGCCTGGTCGCGGGCCAAGAACACCTCGGCCATGCCGCCGCGCGCCAAGCGTCGGTGCACCTCGTACCGTCCGCCGAGAACGACTGGCGCGGCGGAACCCGTGGGGTCGGAGGAAGTCATGGCAGCCTCAGACTAGTGAGCGCCGCGCGTTCAACCGTGGCACTCCGAAAGACGACGAACGGGCTCAACATGTTGCGACGAGTGGCGTGGGTCGGTGGTCAGCGGCCGGCCGTGCCCGGCTGGACAGGGGCCGCCAGGGCTGCTTCCAGCACCCGCTTGGCAATGGGGGCGGCCACCCGACCACCGGTCTGCTCGCTGGCGCCGGGTTGGCCCTGCACGAGCACGGCGACCGCGACCTGCGCCGGTTGGCCGGCGGGCCCGGCGAAGCCGATGACCCATGCGTGCGACTTGGGGTCGGGGGTGCCGAGCTGTGCCGTTCCGGTCTTGCCGCCGACCTCGACGCCGCCGATCGCCATGGCCTTGGCGGTGCCGTTGGTCGCGACTTCGACCATGCCGCGCCGCATGATCTCCGCGGTCTCCTTGGAGACGGGGGTCTTCCATACCGACGGCTGGTAGGTGTCGATCGACTCCTGCTTGCGATCCCGCACCTCGGCCATCACGTGGGGGGTCATCATCGTCCCGCCGTTGCCGATCGCTCCGGCCACCATCGCCATCTGCAGCGGCGTTGCCGACACGTCGTTCTGACCGATGGATGCCTGGGCGAGTTGTGGGGTCTTCTCGTACACCGCGGCGTCACCGGGATCGTCGCCGTCGCGGAGGCGTTTGCCGAAGTCGGTCGGGAAGACGGACCGCACGGCGCCGGGCAGATCGATCGGCGGCACGTCGTTGAACCCGAAGGCCTCGGCTCCACCGATCATGATCTCCGGACCGAGCACCTCGGCGCCCATGGCAGCGAAGCCGCCGTTGCACGAGACGCGTAGGAGTTCGAAGAGCGTGCCACCGCAGTTCGCGCCGTCGAAGTTGCGGATCGTCCGGGTCGTGAGCGGTGGCTGGTATCCGGTGGACACCGGGAACGACGGCGTGGTCTCGGTGACCTTGCCCGATTCGAGGCCGGCGGACGCGGTGACGACCTTGAACGTCGAACCGGGGAAGTAGCGCTCTCGGAACGTCTTCGCGAGCAGCGGCTTGTCTGCCTGCTTGTCGTAGGCCTCCCTGAAGGCACGCGCCGCGGTCGCGTCGTTCAGCGAGGTGAGGTTCGGGTTGTACGACGGGTACGACCACATGGCGAGGACGGCGCCCGTGCGGGGGTCGAGGGCGACGACCGAGCCCGGCTTGTTGCCGAGGGCCTCCTTGGCGACCTGCTGGACGTCGGCGCGGAGTGTGACCTCGACGGTGCCGACGTTGGGTTCCTCGAGGAACGGGTCGAGAAAGCCCCGAACCCGGAAGTCGGTCGTGTTGCCCGACAGTTCGTCGTTGTAGCGCTTCTCGACCCCATCGGTCCCGAAGAGGAGGGAGTACGAGCCGACCGTCTGGGCGAACAGGTCGTCGGTGGGATACGTGCGCTGATACTTGTACCGGCCGTCGCTCTCCTCGGAGTGAGCGACGGTCGTGCCGTCGGCCGTGACGATGTCGCCGCGGGGTCGGTTGAAGTCGCGTACGACGGCGCGTCCGTTGCCCGGCTCGTCGTTGAGGGCCTTGGCGTCGATGACCTGCAGGAAGTTGAGCTTGACGAACAGTGCGAGGTAGCACGCCATCAAGGCGATCGCGAGCTTGCGGAGTTGCCGGTTCATGCCGTCACCGCGCTCACGACGCCATCGCCAGGACGGTCGTCTCGTCGTCGCCCACGGGCTCGGCCCGGCCGGCGGTCTCGTCGGACAGGCGGACGAGCAACGCGATCAGCACCCAGTTGGAGATGAGCGACGAGCCGCCGTAGGAGACGAACGGCAAGGTGAGACCCGTCAGCGGGAGGAGTCGAGTGACGCCGGCCATGATGATGAACGACTGGACGCCGATCAGCGTGGTCAGGCCGGCGGCGAGGAGCTTGGCGAACGGGTCGGTCGAGCGCATCGCCACTCGCAGGCCGCTGCCGACGAGCAGCAGGAACAGTACGAGCACCGCGGTCGCGCCGAGCAACCCGAGCTCTTCGCCGATGATCGCGAAGATGAAGTCGCTCTCGGCGATGGGGACTCGGTTGCCCAGGCCGACACCGAGCCCGGTGCCCGCCACCCCGCCCCAGGCGAACGCGTACGTCGACTGGATGATCTGGTAGCCCTTGTCCTGGGCGTCCTGCCACGGGTTGAGCCACATCGAGACGCGGTCCTGCACGTGACTGAAGAGCGCCCAGCTGAGGTAGGCGCCGCCTCCGAACAGCGTGGTGCCGACCGCCAGGTACGACCCACGCCCGGTGGCGATCCACAGCACGGTCATGAACAGCACGAAGAACAGCAGTGCCGAGCCGAGGTCGCGCTGGAACATCATGACCATGAGCGCGAAGCCCCACGCGACGAGCACCGGGAGGAGGTGCTTGGGGTCGGGTGTCATGAGCGGCCCGACCTTGAAGGTCGCCGTACCGAGGAGTTCGCGGCGTTCGACCAGGTAGGCGGCGAAGAAGATGGCGAGGGCGATCTTGGCGAACTCACCGGGCTGGAAGTTGACGATGCCGAGCCGGACCCAGATCCGGGCACCGTTGATGCGGACCCCGAGCCCGGGGATGAGCGGGAGCACCAGCAGCAGCACGCCGCCGAGGCCGACGGTGTAGCGGACCCGTTCGAGGGTCCGCACCCGTTTGATCACCGCCAGGGTCACGATGAAGCCGATGACACCCACGGCGGTCCACCCCGCCTGCTGCGACGCCAACTTGGGGTTGAGCCGGGCGATCATCACGTAGCCGAGGCCGTTGAGCATCACGGCGACCGGCAGGATCAGGGGGTCGGCCCGGGGGGCGAGGCGCCGCACACCGATGTGGGCGCCGAGGAATAGGACGAACACCGCGACGACGAACGGGATGAGGTTGGCGGGGAGCGCCTTGGTGCGGCCGAGGCTCACCAGCGCGAACGCGACGCCGATGATCAGGCCGGCGAGGGCGAGGAGCCCGGCCTCAGTGGCGCGCCGATTGCGCCCGTGGGGCGCGAGGGCGACGGTCATGGAATGGTCGTCACCGTGGTCTCCGCGCCCGGTGCGGTCGTCGTGGTCGTCGTTGTGGTGGTCGTCGTCGTCGTGGTCGCCGCAGCGGCCTGTGCCTCGAGCCGTTCGACGTACCGGTTGGCCTCGGCGAGGGAGAGATCGCCGACGCCCTGTTCGACCAAGCGTTGCTCGGCGTCGCGAAGGTCGTCGACAGCAACGTCGGTAGGCAGGATCTCGGTCTTGAACCACAAGATGTCGGTGTCGGGTGGGCCCCGGAAGATCACGACCTGTTCGTCACTCACCCCGACCGAGTAGGTGTTCTTGTAGTACCAGTCGGTCGCGAACAATGCGGCGGCGAACACGAGCACGATCAGCAGGAGGAACACGACGGTCCGCCAGGTGAGGCGACGGGGTCGCCGCACCTTCGCCGGTGCTGCCGCCTCTGCCGGGGTCGGGCGGGCGTTCGATGCCGACAGGTTCGGATCGTCGACGCTGGTCTCGTCGAAGTCGGCGGCGGTGCTGCGCCGGGTGATGCTCTGGTCGATCGGACGACCCACGGCGATCGCCGCGGCTTCGGCGCTGCCGGCCCCGACGTCGTGAACGTCGACGACGACGCAGGTGATGTTGTCGCGCCCGCCGCCGGCGTTGGCCGCGTCGATGAGGCGACCCGCGGCTTCGACCGGATCGGTGAGCTCGACCAGGATCAGCTCGATGTCGCTGTCGCCCACCTCGTTGAAGAGGCCGTCGCTGCACAGGAGGAACCGGTCACCGTCGGCGACGAGCACCTCCCACCCATCGACGTCGATGTGGGGCTCGATGCCGAGCGCGCGGGTGATGACGTTGCGCTGCGGATGCACGTCGGCCTGGGCCCGCGTGAGTCGGCCCTCCCTCACCAGCGTCTCGACGAAGCTGTGGTCTTCCGACACCTGGAACAGCGCCTGACCACGGAGCAGGTAGACCCGCGAGTCGCCGACGTTCACGATGGCGACGCGCCGGTCGTCGAGCGGAGCGAGCGCGCACAGCGTCGTGCCCATGCCCATCAGCTCGGGCGACGAACGGGCGTGCTCGAGCACGTCGGCGTTCGCCGCTTGCACTGCCGCCATCAGCGACTCGAGGGTCGGCGTCGCGGCGGACTGTTCGAACGCCACGAGCGCACGGGCCGACGCGACCTCACCGCCGCGGTGGCCGCCCATGCCGTCGGCCACGGCGAACAGGCCGTCGGCGACGAGCAGGCTGTCCTCGTTCAGCGAACGCAACTGCCCGACGTCGGTGCCGGATCCCACCTCGAGACGCATCACTGCACCTCCAGGATCACGTTGCCGACCTGCACCCGATCACCGAGGTGCAGGCGCGCGATGCGTTCGACCTTGACGTTGTTCACGTAGGTGCCGTTGGTCGAGCCCTCGTCCTCGACGACCCACTCGCCGTCGCGTCGTTCGAAGGCAGCGTGACGGGTCGAGAGGAAGCTGTCTTCGATCACCACGGTCGAATCGCCACCCCGACCGATCGACATCCCCTCGCCCAGGGGATATTCGATGCCAACGAGGTGCGGTGGATCGACGGCAACGAGGCGCGTCGGCACCGTGGGTTCGGTCGGTTGCTTGACCTTGGCCTTGCGAGGGGTCTTCGCCGGCTTCGGAGCTTTCGGTGCTTTCGTCGGCGCTTCCGGTGCCAGACCTGCCGGCACGGCAGTGACCTCGGTCCACACGGCACGCAGGACGCGGAAGAAGAAGAGGTACAGCAGTACCAGGAAGCAGATCTTGAAGATCGTGATCAGCTCGTCGGGCACGGCGGCGCGCTCAGTCCTGCTCGAACCTGATGGACGTCGCCCCGAAGAGCACCTCGTCGCCGTGCTTGAGCAGATGCTCCGTGACGTTGCGACCATTCACCTTGGTGCCGTTGGTGGACGCCAGGTCGATGATCGCGAACCCACCCTCGACGGGACGGAACTCGGCGTGCCGACGCGACGCATTCTGGTCACCGAGCACGATCGTGCAGTCCGAGGCGCGTCCGACGGACACGACCTCGTTGCTGAGCGGCACCCGATCGCCGCCAGGAAGGATGAGTGCGGCGATGGCCGTGCCCGGTTCGGGTTGGCGGAACCGGGCGTCGATCGTGACCACGCCGGGCCGCTGGGACGGCTCGACCTCGAAGAACACTTCAACCGGACCGGCGAAGCGGTACCGCTCTTCGCTGGCGTGGGTCTTCGCCAACTGGGTCAGCTCGTTGGCGAGCGTGTCCTCCATGTCGGCGAGCTGTTCGAAGTCGGCCTCGGCAAGCACGAGCACGAACGAGTTGGGTGCCATGGTGGCGCCGTTCACGCCGACCGTCCGGTGGACGTCCATCTCGCGGACCAACTTCCGACCGAGCTCCACCGGACGCACGCCACTGCGGAAGACCCGCCCGAAGACGCCCTCCACACCTTTCTCCAGCTTGCGTTCGAAGTCGGACAAACCCACGGGCCGTACGCTATCGGCACTCTCCGGGGCGGTCGGGGCAGAACTGGCTTGTTCGGCGCCCTTCGCCGTCGGCTATCGTCTGACCGCTCACTTCTTGCGGGAGTGGCGGAATTGGCAGACGCGCAGGATTCAGGTTCCTGTGTCCGAAAGGATGTGGGGGTTCAAGTCCCCCCTCCCGCACCCAGGGTCATT
>CALMLJ010000017.1 GCA_937868025.1 uncultured Acidimicrobiaceae bacterium | reverse complement strand
GGGACGGGATCTCCGCCGACTCCGGAATCGGATTCGCCACGACCACTCCCCCACGTTCGCCCGCACGGCGCATCGCTCCCACGATCGACGCAACCTCGGTCGAGGTCTCCACCCGGTGCGGGACCGCAACCCCGGATGTCCGGCTGTAGAAGGCGGGGAACTCGTCGGTGCCGTAGCCGAGCAGCGGAACACCAAGGGTGTCGAACCACTCGACGGTGCGGGCCAGATCGAGGAATGCCTTCGCTCCGGCCGTAACGGTGACGACGGGGTACCGGGCGAGCGCGCCGAGATCCGCGGAGACGTCACCGGTCAGCTCGGCCCCGCGGTGCACCCCGCCGATGCCGCCCGTGGCGAACACCTCGATGCCGGCGCGAGCCGCCAACATGACCGACGCAGCAACCGTGGTCACGCCGATGTCCCACCCGAGACCGACCGCCACCGCCACATCGCGCGCCGACACCTTGTTCGTGCCGAGCAGGACCCGGTCGACCTCGGGCTCCGTCAGGCCGACCGTGGCGCAGCCATCGAGCACGGCCGTGATGGCCGGCACCGCGCCCGCACCACGTACGGCGGCGTCGCAGCGATCGAGACACTCGCGGTTGTACGGCGACGGCAAGCCGAGGTTCGACAGGATCGTCGACTCCAACGCCACGACGGGCCGGCCCATCGCCAGCGCCTCGGCAACCTCGTCGCCGACGCGGAATTCACTGTTCAACATGGGCTCCAGTCTCCCACCAGTCTGCGCCCGGCCCGGTCACGACCCGTGCGGCGGCAGCGTGCCCGGCCACGACAGCGTCGACGTCTGCCGCCCCATCGTCCCGAGCCGCCAGGAACCCTGCGACGAAGGCATCACCCGCTCCCGTCGTGTCGACCACAGATCGAGGAGCGACCTCGACTGTCTCGTACCGACCGTCGGCGGTTCGCAGCACGGTGGGTTCCGAACCACGGGTGACGACGATCGCGGCGGCGAGGCCCGGTGGCAGGAGCTCGGCCTCGTCCTCGTTCGCCTTGACGACGTCCGGCGCGATCGAGCGCACATCGTCGGCGAAGCGTTCGACTCCCCACCCTCGTACGACCGATGCCGAACTGACGTCCAACGAACGCGGGATCTCCAGCTCGGCGGCGAGCGTCGCGAGCTCGAGGCAGGCCGCGGACGAGCGCTCGTTGCACACCGCGTACCCGCTGAGATGCAGGCGAGCCGCACCGTCGAGCCATGCCGGATCAGCGGCCGGCCACGGGTCGACGTCGCCGGTGTCGGTGAGGAACCGGCGGCCTCCGTCAGGGCCGACCAACACCACGATCGACCAACCACGTCGCGCCGGCGGCCCGCAGACCTCGACGCCCAGCGAGCGAAGTGCAGATGCCGCGGCGACCGACA
>CALMLJ010000016.1 GCA_937868025.1 uncultured Acidimicrobiaceae bacterium | reverse complement strand
ACCGTGGGGCCGGCATCGGCCCGACCGAACCTGTTGTGGAACTGCCTGGCGATCGGCGGCGGTGAGCTCGCGATCGAGCTCGGCATCGCACCATCGGTCGTCGACCACCGTCTCGCCCACGTCATTGCGATCTCCGGGGCCGTCATGCTCGCCATCGTCACGAAGGTGCTGGGCGAAGCTGCGCAGGCCACCGAGGAGGCCGAGGACCTCGTGCGGGCACGCGCCCGCCACTTCGAGGCGCTCATCGAGCACGCGTCCGACCTCATCGGCGTGGTGTCGATCGACGGCACGATCGTGTCGGTGAGCCCCGCCGTCACCCCGATGCTCGGCTACCACCCCGACGACGTCGCCGGGCAGCCGATCGCCCGCTACGTCGAGGACCGCTACGTCGATGGCATCGAGGACATGCTCCGTCTCGCCGTCGAGGACGTCGGTTCCGCCTCGTCGTTCGAGCTCCGCCTCCGGCACCACGATGGCAGCACCCGGCTCGTCATCGCGACGCTCACCACCCCGAGTACCGACTGGTCGGACAACATCGTGCTCAACGTGCACGACATCACGACCCAACGCGACCTGGAATCGCAGCTCCGTCACGACGCCCGCCACGACCCGCTCACCGGTCTCCTCAACCGCAAGGCGTTCGGCGAGGCGTCGGAGCGTTCCTGCGTTCGGGCCACCCGCAGCGGCGACACCGTCGGCATGCTCTACATCGACCTCGACGGGTTCAAGCAGGTCAACGACACGTTCGGCCACGACAAGGGCGACCGGGTACTCATCGAGGCCGGCGAACGCCTCCACGACTGCCTCGGCGAGGGCGAGACGCTGGCCCGGCTCGGCGGCGACGAGTTCGCCGTGCTGATCGACTCGGTGGACGGCGAACGACCCGTGGAGTTGGCCGAGGCGATCCTCGAGTCGTTGGGGCGCCCGATCCGGGGCCTGCCGAACGACGTGCGGGTGGGCGCCAGCATCGGCATCGCGCTCCGCTCGAGCGACGGTATCGAGATCTCGACGCTCATGCAGGACGCCGACGCCGCCATGTACATGGCCAAGCGCAACGGCCGCTCCCGCTGGGAGATCAACGAGCCCGTCATCGAGGTCTGACGCGAACGTGGGCCGGCGATGCGCTGTACCGCATCGGCCGACCCACGATCGATCTGGTGGATCAGACGGCGTCGTCGTCGCGTTCGCCGGTGCGGATGCGAACGAGCAACTCGGCGGGGGTGACCCACACCTTGCCGTCGCCGATCTTGTCGGTGCGTGCGCCCGTCACGATGGCATCGACGACCTGCTCCACGTCGCTGTCGGACACGACGGCCTCGACCTTGACCTTGGGAACGAAGTCGATCTTGTACTCCGCACCGCGGTAGGTCTCGGTGTGGCCGCCCTGGCGACCGAACCCCTGAACCTCGGTGACGGTGAGCCCTTCGACGCCGACGGCCTTCAGGGCCTCCTTCACGTTGTCGAGGCGGAACGGCTTGATGATGGCTGTGATGAGTTTCATGTGTGATCGATCCTGTCAGTGTCAGATGGTCGAGCGGTCCATGGAGCTGTAGGCCGTCTCGGCGTGCTCCTTGATGTCGAGGCCTTCGACCTCGGTCTCCTCGGAGACCCGCAGCCCGATGGTGGCATCGAGCACCTTGGCGATGGCGTAGGTGACGACGAACGAGAAGACCATAGCGACAGCGTTGGCCAACACCTGCTCGACGAGCAGGCCGGCACCGCCGCCGAAGAACAGTCCCTGCTCGGCCTGGAGCAGACCGTCGGCACCGACGCCCTTGCCGGGGGCGTAGCCGAGAGCAGCCGGATCGGCGAAGAAGCCGATGAGAACCGAGCCGACCAGACCACCCACGAGGTGCACGCCGATGACGTCGAGCGCGTCGTCGAAGCGGAACTTCTGCTTCAGGCCGATGGCGAACGAGCACACGGCGCCACCGATGGCACCGATGGCGACTGCCGACATGGACGTCACGAACCCGCACGCCGGCGTGATGGCCACGAGTCCGGCCACGATGCCCGACGCCACACCCAGGTTGGTGAAGTGGCCGTCGCGCAGACGCTCGACGAACGCCCAGCAGCCGCCGGCCGCAGCCGCGGCGAGGAAGGTGTTGATGAACGCCTGGACGGCGACGCCGTCGGCGGCGAGCTCGGAGCCGGCGTTGAAGCCGAACCAACCGAACCACAAGATGCCGGTGCCGAGCATGACGAGCGGCATGGAGTGGGGCGGCGAGACCTTCTCGGGCCAGCCACGACGCTTGCCGAGGACCAGGATCATCGCGAGCGCAGCGACGCCGGCGTTGACGTGGATGGCGGTGCCACCGGCGAAGTCGAGCGACCCCCGCTCACGGAGCCAACCGTTGGGGGCGAAGACCCAGTAGGTGACCGGCACGTAGACGAGCAGGCTCCAGATCGGCACGAAGATCGCCCAGGCGGAGAACTTCATGCGGTCGGCCACCGCTCCCGAGATGAGGGCGGGGGTGATCGAGGCGAACGTCGCCAGGAAGATGAGGACCGCCGGCTCCATGCCGCCGAAGTCGAGGCCCCGCATGAACGCCTTGTCGAAGTTGCCGATGACGGCACCGTCGCCGCTGAACGCCAGCGAATACCCGACCACGGCCCACAGCACCGGGATCACGAGGAGGCACCAGAAGTTCATCATCAGCATGTTGAGCACGTTCTTGGAACGCACCATGCCCCCGTAGAAGAACGCCAGGCCCGGCGTCATGAACAGCACGAGTGCGGCACATACCAGCACCCATGCAAGGTTTCCGCTATCCATCTGCTTGCTCTCTTTCGTTTCCGGGCTGCAACCCGTGGATGGTCGGCTCGGGGCGCGGCCCGAGCGGTGGGGTACGGACCGACGACGGGTGGCCGGTCAGCGGGAGGAAATGGGGCCCGGGGATCACCGCAGCGGCCACCCTTGAAGGTGGGACGCCGCCGATGTCGGCCGGGTGCCGACCGGGTCGGTCGGTGGGTGCGCC
>CALMLJ010000015.1 GCA_937868025.1 uncultured Acidimicrobiaceae bacterium | reverse complement strand
GTCACGATGCTGTAGACGATGGCCGCCCAGAACGCCGTCCAGAACCCGTTGATCACGAAACCGGGAGCGACCTCGGAGGCGAGGAGCAACAGCACGGCGTTGATGATCAGGGTGAAGAACCCGAGGGTCAGCCAGCGGATCGGCAACGTGAACAGCTTCAGGATCGGACCGATCGAGCAGTTGATGAGGCCGATGACGACCGAGGCCAACGCCGCGTACTTCCAGTCGTCCACCTCGACGTCGCTGAAGAGCACCGGGAGGAGCAGCAGGGCCAAGGTCGAGATGACCCACAGGATCGCGAGGCGCTTCACACGTCGAACCGTAGACCAGCTCGGGTGTTCGTGACGGGGCGCGCGGGCCGGGCGGGTTGGCCACGAAGGGCGTCGGCCGGCGGGTGGGCCTCGTGCTCCGGAGCGAGGATGTGGGCCGGGTCGTCCCACACCGGCAGCACGAGCGAGGACGCCGCCGCGCCGCCGACGCCGACCTCGTGGACCGCGCCCTCGACCACGGGGTTCTCGTAGCACCACAGCGGCATGTCCCGGCCGGGCGTCGACACGCCGACCCGGATCCGCGAGCCGGGCCGGAACACGTGCGCCAACGGCATGAACGGCACTCGGAACCCGATCAGTTCGCCCGGCACCAGGGGCTCGCGGTCGTCGGGGGTGAACGTGTAGTCGACGCGCAGGTCGTCGGACCGCGTCGGATCCTCGACGCGGTGCACCGGCCGGTGCCACCCGGACTGCACCCGCACCTCCATGCCGTCGGGGCGGATCTCGGTCAGCGTGACCTGCACCGACGTGTCCTCGGTGCCCGGTCGCAACCACAGGTGCACGTGTCCCTGGCCGGCGACGGTGACCTGGTCGGTCAGCGGCTCCGTCTCGAAGCGGGCCACGTGCTCATCCTCGAACCAGGTCCAGTCGAGCGGCACGGTCGGGCGGGTGAAGTCCTGAAGGCTCTCGATGATCGCGTAGCAGTGCTCACCGGCGTCGAGATCGTCGGTGTAGGCGACGAACCCGTCCTCGGATGACGCTTCGTCGTCGAGGGTGCCGTCGGAACCGAACCACCAGCGGCGCTCCACCGTTCCCGGCGGCGGGAACTCGGTCGTCAACACCTCGTAGCGAGCCCCGGTAGCGCCCGGCGTGTCGGTGCCGGCGCCGCTCTCGAACATGATGCGCACCGGTGGTTCGGACGTGAACCGCGCGAACGCAGCGTCGAAGTCGTCGACGAGATCGCCGTAGCGGTCCGCCTCGAGCTCCTGCACCACACCGAACACCTCGGCGAACTGCATCGGCGCGAACATACGAATCAGCTCCGGCACCACGGGCACCCGGCGCCCGACGTGGAACGACAGGAACTCGAACCATCGCAGGATCACCATCGGGCTGTACCCGTCGGGGTGGTGACCGTTGAACAGCGTGAACTGGACGTGCGGCGCATTGTGGAAGCGGTCGAGCATCAGCGCGAACCGGCTGCCGGTCTGCTCGTCCTGCCACGCGCCGGTCAGGTAGACGGGCACGTCGATCCGGTCGAGCACCGATTCGACGCGGCGCGCCTCGAGCGTCGGGCGGAAGTTGTCGATGGCACGGCCGAACCGCTCGAAGTCGAAGTTCTGCGATCGGATCGCCTGGTTGGCCGCCGCCTGCTCGTCGCCGGCATCGATCCGGGCCTGGTCCCAGGCCTGGCCCCCGACCTTCGTCTCGGCGTCACGCGCTGCCAACCACGAGCGGGTGAACCCCGAGTTGTACGTGCCACCGGGCCACTGCTGGCGCCAGAGATCGTCGATGACCGACAGCGGGGTGATCGCGGCAAGACTCGGCGGCTGGGTCGCGGCCACGTACAGCTGGGAAATGCCCGGATAGCTGAGCCCGACCATACCGACGCGGTGGTCGAGCACCCACGGCTGGCGGGCGACGGTCTCCACGACGTCGTAGCCGTCGGCGGCCTGCGCCGGGCTGAACACGTCGAACACACCACCGGAGCAGCCGGTGCCGCGCATGTTGACGCCGACGACGGCGAAGCCGAGCAGGTTGGCGAGCAACGTGCCCGGCTGGGGCGCATCGGGGTTGGACGGGCCGTAGCCGGAGTACTCGATGACGGTCGGCCACGGTGCCGGCCCGTACAGGTCTTCGTTGGGGAACCGCACCATGACCGACAGGGTCACCCCGTCGCGCACCTCGAGGTACCCGAATCCCTCGGCGAGTTCCTGGTCGTACAGCGACTCGTCGGGGACGTCGCCGACCGCGAGCACGGTGACCGGGCCGTGCCGCTCCCCGGTCGCGACATCGACGACCGTGTACGGACCGGGGGTCAGGAGCTCACCCGTCGAGAGGACCTCCGCCCACTGCTCGGCCGTCTCGATGCGACCGTGCTCCGTCGGGACGAACGCGACGTGGGCATTGCCGGCACCGTCGGCGACGACGGTCACGAGCGGTGTGTCGCCACGATCGACTCGGAGCTCGGTGCCCGGCTCTGCTCCCGTGATCGTCAACGTCTCCACGCCTGGTTGCAGGCGCAGCGTGCTGCTGCCGTCGTGCATGTGTCTCCCCACACTCGAAAAATGGCGCCAGGCCCGGGCGCCACCCACGGATACTGTCGCGCCGTGGACGCCTTCTTCAACCACGCCGGTGCCTCGCCCCCGACCGACGCGGTGGTCGAACGCATGATCCGCCACCTGCGCCACGAGCAGGAGATCGGCGGTTACGAAGCCGCGGCCGAGGTGGCGGACGAACTGGCGGGGGTCCGCGCCACGATCGCCGACGCGATCGGGGCACGGCCCGACGAGGTCGCGCTGACAGCCGGGGCGACCGATGCGTGGGAACGACTGGCCTGGGCGTACCTGTCGCAGCGGCGCTTCGACGGCGGCGCGACGATCGTCGTCGACCCCTTCACCTACGTCTCGATGTGGACGTCGCTGCAACGTTGGAACGTCCTGCGTCCGCTCACGATCGTCGTGGCCGAGCCGGCCCCCGACGGCACGGTCGACCTCGACTCGCTGTCCTCGCTCGTCGAACCCGACACCGCGATGGTGCTGCTCACCCACATCCCGACGCACTGCGGCACGGTCACCCCGGCGGCCGCCGCGATCGCCGCGGC
>CALMLJ010000014.1 GCA_937868025.1 uncultured Acidimicrobiaceae bacterium | reverse complement strand
CGGCGATCATGGCCCCGACCCAACCGAAGTGCTCCGTCGAAGCGTCGCACTGCGATGCCGCGACCTGGGTGCAGTCGTCGTCGTCGCCGACCGTGACGAGCATCCGTTTCACGAGTGGATCGCCCGGCTGGGTCACGAAGCCGATCCACCGTGTGGTCTGGTTGCCGCAGGCGAGGGGATCGGTCGCCGTGTTCGACCCGCCGCACTGCGCGATCGTCGGGTTCGGCCCGATGCTCGCGGGGACCGGTCCCTCCCACAGCACGGTGTTGTCGTCGGCGATGAGCTTCACGTAGGCCGGGGTTCCCGGGCGGGTCTCGAGGTCACCGAACCAGGCCCCGAACGCCGCAACGGGCGCGGAGAACTCGAAGAGGGCTCCGTCGAGTTCCGACCCGCTCCCGTACAGCGCATTCCACTGGCGCGCGGGCTGGAGGCCGGACGCCGGACTCGTGTCGTACAACGACGCGGGGTACGGCGAGCAGTCCTGCAGGGTGCCGTCGTTCGGGATCGGTGTGTAGGGGTTGCGGTAGCTGTGGGGCGCCGCACCGCTGTTGGGGTCGGTGCCGACCGCCGGACTTCCCAGGGCGGCGGGGGTGTACGCGGCGATGTCGGCGTACGGGACGTTGCGGTACGACGCGCCGATCGTCACCGTCGAGCCCGGCACGGCGAGCGGTGTGGGGCTCAGGTCGACGCGGTCGGGATCGGCGGGGACCGGAATGGTCGCCGGGCGCACCACGGTGAGGCCCCGTGCTGCGGCCGTCGCTTCCCACGGGTCGTTCTGGGCGTCGACGTCGACACGGGCCGCGGCGTCGGCGGTGATCTGGGATGGGGTGCAGTCGCTCGGCGACCCCACGTTGTCGGTGATCGACCGCTCGGCCGAGATGAAGAGATCGGTGCCGTCGCTGAAGGCCGCACCAGCGGGGCCGAGGGGCACCGTCGACAGCAGCGCGGTCCCCATGACGACTGCCGCGGCCCCGATCGCCGTGGTGGCTCGGGCGCGGCACGATGATGCTGACGTCGATGAACGCATCTCTGCGCATCGGGGTCATTGGCCCCCGTGTTGAGGCCCGCCGACAGGCTTTCGCCCGTCCGGGAACAATTGCCCAGCGCTCGTTGGGTGACCTAGCTGATCGCCTGGGTCATGGCGGCCAGATAGCGCTGGGTCGCCTGTCGTTGCAGCACCCGGGCAAGCGGCGCGGCGAGCCGGGCGATCACGGCGTCGCTCCGCCACGTGGCCGTGATGTCGAACCGCACGGTGTCGTCGGCGGCGCGGCGGACGACGAACGTCTCCTCACCGCACTCGGGGTGCCCCGGCAGGGTGGCGTAGGTGAACCCCGTGGTGTTGTCGTCGTCGAAGACCGCGGTGACGCGGCACGCCATGGCCAGCCACAGTCCGACCTGGTAGGTGACGAGGCCGACGGTGGCCCCGACCCGCGGGCCCTCGTTGGACGGGTACACGTCGACCCCGGCGCCGGAGTGGACCCGCCACCCTTCGATCGCGATGCGGGCGCGGTCGAGCACCTCGTCGCCCACACCGAGATCGACGCCGACCTCGGTGTCGTGGAAGCCCGGAGGACGGACGCCGGGGGTGAGGAACGTGGGTTCCATGCCGGCCCGAACTCGTCGGTACCGCTCGATGGCATCGGGCGAGGGACGGATGGCGGGGCGGATCACGGCCCCACTGTAGAGAAGGCGCCCCGGCCGGTGACTGGTCGCCGACGTTCGGACCGGGCCGGACCCGATGGATCAGACGGGCAGGGACGTGGTGGGCAAGGAGGTGGACGGCAGGGGAGTGATCGTGGGCTCCGGCACATCGGGACCGAGGAGGCGGAAGCGTTCGCTCGACAGCAGTCGCAGCTCCCGACCACGCCGCGACACCTCGGGAAGGGCCGTGGGCTCGGGGCCGTCGTGGGTCGGGGCGAGGTCGATGACGGCGAGGGTCCCGCCGGCGGTGCGGACTGCCAGCCACGCAGCATCACCCGATGTCGAGAAGCACAACTCGTCGTCGGCAGCCGACGCGTGCGCGCCCTGGTCGAACGTCAACCACGTTCCGGCCGCGAGTCGCGCCCGACCGGCGACCGTCGGGAGCTCATGGCCGACGACGTCGAGGAGCAGGTCGGTCGGCTCGCCGTCGAAGAGGTCGCGGGTTCGGTAGGCGACCGCCTGGCGTGCCGATCCGGAGAGGTGCTCGCGCCGCGACGGCTCATCGGTGAAGAGATCGAGGAGCGCGTAGGCGCCGTCACCGAACCGCATGAGGAGGCTGGTCTCGGTGTGGCGCTCGCGGGTCGACAGGCGGAGCACCGCGTCGAGGAACTCCTCGACGTCGTCCTCGCGCCCGGCCTTCGGGCGGATCCGTACGAGCAGACCGATCGTCATCGGTTCGTGTCGTTCCTGCACCCGTTCATCCATGACGATCACGTCGTGCCCCCCTCGTCGCCCTCACAAACCACCAATCCCCCCATCGGCAGGAATCGGGGGAGATGAACCCGCGGGCGCAGAATTGCGGACAGCTGACGGCGAGTGAGGCGCGAGGTGGTGGGCCGAGGTGGTGGGCCGAGGGCACGTCGGGCGCGCCCAAGCGGCACGCCGGGCGCGGCGGTGTTACCGGGTGTCGAAGAGTTGGTCTTGGCCGGTGTGTCGTGCCCCCCACTCGGCGTCCTTCCGGCGTCGTCGATCGAGCCGTTCCGCCAGTTCGGTGATGCGTGTGTTGCCACCCGTCGGCGTCGGACTGGTCACGGGCCTGATCGGTGTCACCGGGCCGGCCCTCCGGTTGGGATGGTCGGGGTGGTCTGGGGCGACCATCGCCCGACGTCCGGTCCCGGCGACGAGCGCCCATTTCTCGAGGGTCTTCAGATCGTGGTGGTGGTCGCACAGCAGGTCGAGGTTCGCCAACTCGGTGACCTTGACCCGGGCCCAGTCGGTGCGGTGATCGAACTCGAGTCGCACCGCCCGGTCAC
>CALMLJ010000013.1 GCA_937868025.1 uncultured Acidimicrobiaceae bacterium | reverse complement strand
CGTCGGAACGCTTCTGGATGAGGGTCAGTGTCTGCAGCACCGAATCGTGGAGGTGAGCAGCGACGGCGGCGCGTTCCTGCACCCGGATGCGCTGATCGCGTTCGGCGCCGAGCGATCTGGCAATGCGAACGACGCTCGGGCCGAGGACGAGCGCAACTCCGCCGAGTGCGACCGCGAGCGCGATCCCGGTGTCACGCATGGTGCTCAGATCGACGCGTTGACCGACGAACACTGCGAGACCGCCGATGCAGAGGACCAGTCCCCCGGCGACGCGTGCGGCGAGCGCCCCGAACCGCAGTCTCCCGCTCGACCCCACCGACGCGTCGGTGCCGCCCGGCCGCCAACCGAGGGCGATGCCCATGGCCACGAGGCCGACGGGCACGACCAGCGTCAGGCGCACCCCGGGCCACCAGTAGGCGAGGTCCCAGACCGCGCCGGCGGTGACGAGCACGACCCCGGCGTCGCGCGTTGCGGTGGGTTCGGTCGGTTCGTGGGAGCGGTCCCGCCACAGCGCTGCGAGTGCGACGTACACGACGAGGCCGACGCCCCCGGCCACACTCAGCACCACGAACGCGGCCCGCACGACCGGCACCGACGCGCCCAGGCGACCGGCGAGATCAGCGCTGATGCCGAGGACGAGCGGATCGTCGTCGGAGCGTGGCGGGCGGGTAGATCGGGCCGCGGCGGTTCGAGGTGTCGACTCTCGGGGCAAGGGAGTGCGGGAAGGGGACACGGTCGGCATGTGGGGGCCATGATGGCACCGACATCCCACCGATGGCATCAGGGCAGAACCCTGAGACGATCTCGGGGTCGTCTCGGGGACAGATCAGCGCTTCCCCGATATCGAGATCGCCGCCGCAGGACGACGATCGTTCCATGGACACCCCCGTGACTGAGCAGCCGCCCCCCGAACCACCGACGTCCGAACCGTCGTCGTCCCAGCCGCCGCCCCAGCAGCCGCCGCCCGGCCACGGGTTCGGTGAGTGGTGGTCATCGTTGTACCGGTCGAGCACCGAACGCCTCGCCGGTGGCGTGGCCGGTGGTCTCGCCCACCGGTTCGGTGTCCCCGTCTTGCTGGTGCGGGTGGGCTTCGTGTTGGCGGCGTTCTTCGGGATCGGGTTCCCGCTCTACGTGCTGGCCTGGGTGTTGTTGCCGAACGACCGGGGCGAGCGGGTCATGGGGCACGGCCCGGTTCGCGATCTCCTCACGGTGGGCGCCGTGCTGGTCGCCGGGTTGATGCTCTTCGCAGAGTTCGACGACGTCGACTACTGGTCGGTCGTCGGTCGGGCACTCCCCTGGCTCGTTGTGCTCGGCGGACTCGTGCTGCTGCTGCGACGCGCTGACGGCGCGTCACCCCGCCCGCCAGTGTCGACGTCCTCCGGTCCACCTCTGTCTCCGCCTCCGCCCCCACCGCCGGGGACGGCCCCGACCCCCGTCGTGGGCGGCCCGCGTGTGCTGCCGACGCCGACGCCGGCGCCGCGACCACCGCGTCCGCCCCGGGCCCGTCCCGTCGTCGGGCCCCTCACGTGGTGCCTCGCGCTGCTCGCGGTCGGGGCCCTGGGCCTGATCGAGTTGGTCACCGGGTCCGGCACCGCCGACATCGGTCCGGGTCCGATTGCGGCCGTCGTGATGGTCGTGTTCGGTCTCGGACTGACGTTCTCGGCCGTCCGGGGTCGGGCCCGCGGTCTGATCCTGCCGGCGCTCGCCCTTGCCGTGGGCCTCGCCGGTCTCACCGCGCTGGACGTCCGTGCCGACACGTTCGCCGGACCGTTCGACCTGCACATCAGCGATCCCGCCAAACTCCCCGCCGACGTGGAATCCGCGGGCGGATCGAACACGTTCGACGTTGGCGAACTCGAACTGACGTCGGACCGCACGGTCGGCATCCGTCAGACGGTCGGCACGTTGCGACTGATCCTGCCGCGGACGACCACCACGAAGGTGCTCGTCCACGTGGGCACGGGATCGGCCCGGGTCGAACGGCCGTCGGCGCAGAACGCGCTCTACGACCCCGAGCAGTCGCAGCGGTGGATCGACGACGGCCTTCCCGAGGAGGGAACCACCCTGTCGTCGAGCGACCTCCGTGTCGCCGTTGACAACTTCTGGGGCTCGACGTTGCGCGACATCGACCGGAGCGGTGGTGTGGTGACCATCGACCAGGGCAGCGACCACACCCTGGTGATCGATGTCGACCTCGGCCTCGGCAACCTGACGATCCTCGATCCCCGCTGGTCCGACGTTCCCGACCGGATCTTCCAGCCGGTCCAGCTGTGCACGGTCGGCGGTGGGGCCCGCGGTGTCGTCGAGGACTGTCCCGACGTCCCGGTGGACCGACGCGTCGCCCTCTGCCTCAACGACAGTGGCTACCTCGTCGACTGCCGGGAGGATCGCCCGGGCACGCTCGACTTCCCTCGTATGGCCGCCTGTCGCGGCTTCGACGGGGAGTACCGGTCCTGCGACGAGCTCGGCATCGAGCCGGTCGGTGCCGAGCTGGTGTCACCGCCCGGTCCGGACGATCCGCCGGAGCCCACGATCGCCCCCGTAGAGACGAGTGAACCGCCGACCACGGCCGAGCCGAGCGAACCACCGACCGCGGTGGCGGAATCGACGGTGGCGCCGCCGACTCCAGACGCCACGGTTCCTCCCGTCCCGACCACGGTCGGAGGTTGATCATGGAACGTCATCCGCTCGATCCCATTGCCCTCGTCTGTGGTCTCGTGACCGTCGCCGGAGGGGTGATCGCCCTGCTGCACCAGCTCGGGGCGTTCCACCTCGGCCCCGCCTCGGTCGTGCTGTTCGGGTGCGGCCTGCTCGGCGCCGGTGGCGCGGCGCTCGTGGTCCTCATGGCCCGCCACGGTTCAACGGCGGAGGAACCCGGCCGGCAGGTGGCCGAAGAACTCCACGGTTCAGGCGTGGAACCCCGGGCCACGACTCGTTGAGGTCTAGACCGGGGCCTCGACGTGGAGCCGGGGCGAGCGTGTCGGCGGCTGACTGTCCCAGAGGTCGCCGAGCAGGTCGTCGCGCACGGCCCGCCACCCCGGCTCGTCCCACAGGTTGCGCTGCTGGAGCGGGTCGTCGGCGAGCGAGTACAGCTCGCCCTCGGTCCCGTCGTGCACGTAGCCCGGTCGGTAGGCGGTGCACACCATGCCGTCGCGGGTGATGGTGCGGAGGTGCACCGCCACGCCGAACAGCTCGGAGTCCCACTCGGTGAGCACCCGCTCGAAGCCGCGTTCGCTGGCGTCGGCGTCACCGACCGGAAGGGCCGACCCCTGCATCCACTCCGCAGCGTCGAGCCCGCCGATGGCCGCGAACGTGGGGGCCAGGTCGACGAGGCCGACCGGCGCGGTCACGACCGCCGGTTCGACGCCTGCCGACGGTGCCGGACGCCAGACGAGCGGCAGCCGCATGAGGCCGTCGACGTGGTACGGGCCCTTGAACAGGAGGCCGAAGTCGCCGCCGAGCTCGCCGTGGTCGGTGGTGAACACGACGTCGAGGTCGTCGCCCCAGCCGCGCCGGTCGACGGCTGCGAGGACCCGGCCGAGTGCCTCGTCGATCAGCTCGCACTCGACGGCGTTGAGTGCGGTGATCTCGCGGAGCTGATCGGCCGTCAGCGTTTCGGGCACCCAGTGCGTGGGCGCCTCGTAGTTCGAGACGAGCGCGCCGTCGTACCACATGCGCCAGTGGCGAGGCTTGCCGTCGAGGATGGCCTCACGCTCCGCCGCGGTCGTCGGATAGCCGGCAGGCAGGTCGACGTCGCGCCAGTCGATGCGGCCGATCTCGGACTCGGGCGGATCCCACGGGTGATGGGGGTCGGGGAAGCTCATCCAGCAGAAGAAGTCGTCGTCGTCATCGAGCGAGTCGAGCCAGTCGATCGTGCGGTCCGCGACCCAGTCGGTGTGGTACCAGTCCTTGGGGATCGGGTTGTGCTTGACCTGGGGGCCGCCGGTGTCGCCGAAACCCGCCGAGTTGACTTCGAGGTCGGAGTCGAGGACGGCGTAGAACATCTGGGCTGCCTCGGGGTGGTTCGCCCCGATCCACTGGGAGTAGTGCAGCCAGCCGGCGGCACCGTGGGTGGCGAACTCGAGGTGCTCGAATCCGCGGTGCGGACCGATCGTTCCGTCGAAATGCCGGGTCTGCGCCGTGGGTGCACCCGACGATGCGAGGCGGTTCTCGGTGAAGCGCCCGAACGGATCGATGAACGGTTCGAAGTGCGGCTTGCCGACGAGTGCTGTGCGGTAGCCCTGATCGTTGAGCAGCGCAGCGACCGACGGCGCGTCGACCGGCAGTGGCACCCCGTTCATCCACACACCATGGGTGGACGGATGCTGGCCCGTGAGCATCGTCGAACGCGACGGCATGCACACGACCGATTGCGGCACGGCGCGCTCGTAGCGGATGCCCTGCGCGGCCAGCGAGTCGATCACCGGCGTTCGGGCGAGCGTGCCGCCGTTGCACCCCAACGTGTCGTAGCGCTGCTGGTCCGTCGTCACGAACAAGATCTTGCGTCCCATGTCAGGCTCCCTGGGAAGTGGTGTGGAGGCCAGCCGCGTCGAGGGCGGGGCCCTCGCCGGCGTCGAACTGGGCCTTGAGCTCGTCGAGCGCTC
>CALMLJ010000012.1 GCA_937868025.1 uncultured Acidimicrobiaceae bacterium | reverse complement strand
TGCGGACGAACTGCCCTTGCCGTCGCCGCCGGCCACGAGCACGCCGGCGATGATGCCGCCGATGCCCAGCAGGTAGACGAGCGACATCCCGACGACGAGGAGCACCGGGGAGCGGCGCTCCGCGGTCGGGATGGGGACATTGGGGGATGACATGGTGCCTCCACGATGGGGTGCGGCCGTTCCGGTGGGAACGAAGTGAGTGAACCGCGCGTTGATGATGGGAACTTGCTCCCCGATTCTCTTGGTGGAGCGGCACGCATCGTAGGGACCAAGGTCACAATTCGGTGTGACCCATGGCTCGCCACGGAGGGGGGACCGGGGGCTGGTAGAACGGCACCGTGACGACGCTCGATCACTTCGACCCGACCTTCACGGCCGATCCGTACACCACGTGGGCGGCGATGCGAGCGGAGGACCCGGTCTGGTACTGGGCCGATCTCGACTCCTACATGGTCGTCGACCACCGGATCGCCCGCGAGGTGCTGCGCGACGGCGACGCGTTCACGCTCAACCGCTACGCCTGGGAGCACTTCGATCCCGAGGCCGACGAGGTCGAGCGTCCGCTCCTGGGCGTCACCTTCGAGGACGGGATCTTCCAGGCGGCCCCCGCCGACCATGCCCGCCTCCGCAAACTCGTTGTGCCCACGTTCTCGCCCGCCGCCGCCGAACGGCATCGGCCCCTGATCCAAGAGGTCGTCGACGAGTTGGTGGCGGATTGGCGGCCCGGCGACACCGTCGACCTGGCCGCCGAGCTGGCGATCGTCGCCCCGGTGCGCATCATCAGCCGACTTCTCGGTGTCGACCCGAGCCGCGACGACTGGTTCCTGACGATGGCCGCGGACATCGCCGCCCTGGCTGATCCCACCGCCGGTCCCGATGTCATGGATCGTGCCGAGGTCCAGCTCGGGCACTTCAAGGACCTGTTGGAGTCGGCGGGCTCCGACGGGCTCTACGGCGAGCTGCTCGGCCTCCAGGAGGACGGCGATCGTCTCAGCCCGACCGAGACGTTCTCGCTCGTCGTGGCGCTCATGACCGCAGGCATGGAGACCACCGCGAGCGCGATGTCGCTCGGCGCGCTGGCCCTCATGGCGCACCCCGACCAGGCCGACCTGCTCCGCTCCGAGCCCGAGCGCTGGCCCGCCGCCGTCGTCGAGCTGCTGCGGTACAGCTACATCGGGTACGGCCTCACACGCTTCACGACGCGGCAGGTCGAGCTGGGCGGTCACACGATCCGCAAGGGGCAGCTGATCTGGATCAACGTCGGTGCCGCCTTGCACGACCCCGAGGTGTTCCCCGAGCCCGGGCGACTCGACATCGGTCGGCCCAACGCCGAGGCGTTTCCCTTCGGGTTCGGGGCGCACTACTGCCTGGGCGCCGCCCTCGCGAAGGTCGAGATCGAGTGCGCGCTGCGCACCCTGGTCGACCGGTTCGAGGGGATGCGCCGGGTCGGTGACCCGTCGTGGCGAATCCACATGCTCCTGCGCGGTCCGTCGTCGCTGCCGGTCCGTCTCTGACGTCGGGTCACCGGGCCCGGAGCGCCCCGCCGATCCCGACGGCGATCCCGACCGCGGCACCGCCCAACCCCTTGAGCTGCTGCTGACGGCTCATCCGCGCGTGGTTCGCGGCGCCGCCCAACAGGTCGGCGGCGTCGGCTCCCGCCGAGGCGAGGAACCACGGTGCGGTCGGTCGGCCCCGCAGCGCGCTGGCCAGGAGCACCCCGCCGATCAGGGCGTCGCGGTACCCCATGGAGCGGAGGAGGAGGCTGGTCGTCACGTTGGGCTCCTCGTCGTCGCCCCACAGGCGGTTCGCCGCCTCGGGGGCGACGAGGAACGACACCCCCGACGCCAGTCGGAGGGCACCGACGGCGATGGCCATCGGGTCGGGACGGGTCGCGGCGGTCGTGCTCGTGGCGGTGGTCATGCCGCAGTCTGGCCCGGGCG
>CALMLJ010000011.1 GCA_937868025.1 uncultured Acidimicrobiaceae bacterium | reverse complement strand
GTCCGATGAGCACCTCGGTGAGGTCGTGGTTCTGGGCCGCTGGCCCGCCGACGTCGGCGGCCGGGACCTTCGCACCGATCGAGTCGCGGAGGCGTCCGACCATGTCAGAGGTCTTCGCCGAGTCGACGGCCGTGGCCGGGGTGACGCGAACGACGGTCCGTCCGCTTGCGGCGGGCTGGGCGACCACCTGGGCGTTCACGACGTTGGGGTCGGCGGCAGCGAGATCGACCACCTGTTGGGCATCGGCCGCCGAAACGGTGACGAACAGCGGCGCGGCCGCGCCGGGCCCGAACGACTCGACCAGCATGTCGTAGCCGTCGCGGCTCGATCGGCCCTCGTCGACGACGCGGGCACCGGGCATGCCGAGTCGCATACCGAGCGCCGGTGCAGCGAGGAGCAACAAGAGCGACAAGCCCGCGAGGAGGGTGCGGCCGGGGTGGCTCAATGCGAGGCCGGTCCAGCGGGCCCAGCGACCCTCGGCAGCTCGGTCGGGGTCCTTGTGGCCGCGAGCGACCAGCACCCGGTCGCCGAGCGCGACGAGGACTGCCGGGAGCAGCGTCAGGGCAGCGAGGGCGACGGCGACGACCGAGAGGATCATGCCGAGCGCCATCGACCGGAACACCATGACCGGCACGACGAACACCGCGGCGAGCGACATGATGACAGCGAGCGCCGAGAGGAAGACGGCCTTGCCGGCGGTCGAGAGTGTGTTGGCGATGGCGTCGATGGCCCCGTACCCGTCCTCACGTTCCTCGCGGTAGCGGGACACGATGAAGAGGCTGTAGTCGATGCCCACGGCGAGGCCGATCATCATCGAGAAGTTCATGGACCAGACCGAGAGCGGCATGGTGCCGCCGATGAGGTGCAACGACGCGAACCCCACGGCGATGCCGGCGAGCGACAGCATGAGGGGGAGTCCGGCGGCGATCGCCGAACCGAACGCCACGAGGAGGAGCAGGATGGTCGGGAGGCCGGAGAGCAACTCGGCCTTGTGGAGCGCTTCCTCGTTGGTCGTGTTGAAGTCGCTCCAGACCGGCCATTCGCCGGTGACCTTCGCCGTTGAACCCTTCGCCAGCGACAGTTCCGCAACGTGGTCGATCAGCTTGCCGGCTGATTCGGGAAGCTCGGCGTCGTTGGCAGCGGACAGCGCGACCGGAACCAGGGCGGTGCGCCCGTCCGGTGAGACCAACCCGGCCTCGGCGGGCTGGGTCAGCGGGTCGACGACGGAGGTCGCGCCCGGTGCGTCGGCGAGGTCGGCGACCAGCTGCCGGATCCCGGCCGGCTCGTCGGCGACCGGATCGGTTTGGCGATAGACGACGACGGCGGCCTCGGCGCCGAGTTGTGGGAAGTCGCGTCGGAGTTCGTCGCGGACCTTCATCGAGGTGGACCCCTGCGCTTCCCAACCGGCACCGGAGAGCGCCCCCGTCAGTGTGACGGCGAGGGGAGCTGCGGCGATGGTGGCGATCAGCCAGACGATCATCACGGCACGGCGATGCGTGGCCGAGAAGCGGGCGAGGCGGGCGAACCACGGCTCTGCGGAGACCACCTCGGGTGGGCGGCCGCCGCTGGTCGAGGGTGCCGTTTCGGCCGGTCGGGTGGGGATCATGTGGGGTGGCTCCTGGGTTCGGGTAACGAGAATGCCGAGGGGACGGCGGAGTTGTGGTGGGTGGCTCGGATCAGTTGGTACGCGCGGCGACCGCTGCTCGGATCTGCTCCATGTCGAGTGCGCGGAGCTGTCCGATGAGGTCGTCGAGCGCTGCGGCAGGGAGGGCTCCCGCCTGCGAGAACACGAGGATTCCGTCGCGGAAGGCCATGAGGGTGGGGATCGACATGATGTTGGCGGCGCCGGCGAGGTCCTGGTTGGCCTCGGTGTCGACCTTGGCGAACACGATGTCCGCGTTTGCGGTCGATGCGGCCTCGTAGGTGGGCCCGAAGCGCATGCACGGTCCGCACCACGAGGCCCACCAGTCGACGAGCACGATGCCGTCGGCCTCGACGGTGGTCTCGAAGCTGGCGGCGGTGAGTTCGATGGTGGACATGGGGTTTCCTCTCGGGTCGTTCCGGTGTGACCGGGTTCAGCTGAAGTCGGCGGGGAGTCGGGCTTCGGCCCAGGCGATGATTCCGCCGGTGACGTTGTGGGCGTCGATGCCGGCCTCGCGGAGCCGCCGGGTGGCGGTCGCAGACCGGTTGCCGGAGCGGCACATCACGTACACCTGCTCGTAGCAGCGAAGTGTGTCGGGGTCGATGGCGCCGAGGCGTTGGTGGAGTGCCCCGGGAGCGTGGCCCGAGGACCACTCGGCCTGTTCGCGGACGTCGAGCAGGGCGACGCCCTCGGGCCGGTTGGCGGCGGTGACGACGTCGACGCTGGGGAGCGTCTCGTCGGCCGGGGCGGTGTTGGTGGCGCAGGGGTTGCAGCACATGGTGGTCACCTCGTGGTGATGGGCTCGGCGTCGACGGCGCACACGGCGCCGTAGCCGCCGTAGATGTCGGCGACGGTGTCGAAGCCTCGGGAACGGAGGAGTGAGGCGGCGGTGGCGGAGCGGTAGCCGCCGGCGCAGTAGACGATCGTGGGTCGGGTCGGGTCGAGTTCGCCCATGCGGTCGAGGAGTTGAGGGAGCGGCAGGTTGACGGCGCCGTCGATGGCGCCGGCTTCGACCTCACCGGGGTTGCGGACGTCGACGATCTGCAGCTCGGGCTCGGCGATCCGGCGGTGTTCGACCTCGCTCGCGGTGACGCGTGGCGCCTGCTCGGCCAGTTCGGGGTGGTCGACGAGCACTCGGTCGATGTCGTGAAGTGCGCCGATGACGTGGTCGAATCCGATGCGGGCCAAGCGAATCCTGGCTTCGTTCTCGCGGCCGGGATCGGTGATCAGGATGACCGTCTGGCCAGGGCGGAGGACGTCGCCGGCGTACTCGGCGAACCGTCCGTCGAGTCCGACGTTGATCGCACCACGGAGGTGGCCTGATGCGAAGAGCTCCGCGGATCGACCGTCGATCACGACCGCGCCCTCGGCCTGTTGGCGGAGCGTGAGGTCGACGTCGAACGCCGGGGTGTCGCGGTGGTCGTCGAGGAGCTCGCGGTCGCGCCGGTTGGAGTCGGCGGCGAACGCGAAGTAGAGGGGTGCGATCGACTGGCCCTGGGTGACGGCCTCGACGAACGCGTCCTCCGACATCGGCGCGAGTGCGTAGTTGGTGCGGCGTTGTTCGCCGATCGTGGACTGGCTGGCGGTCGAGAGGTTCTTGCCGCAGGCCGAGCCGGCGCCGTGGGCCGGGTACACGCGGGTGGTGTCCGGAAGGGTCAGGAGTTGGTCGCGGATCGAGCGGTAGAGGCGGCGGGCCAGTCCGTCGGCGGTCCAACCGATGGAGGTGAGCAGGTCGGGGCGACCGACGTCGCCGATGAAGAGCGTGTCGCCGGTGAACACCGCCCACGGGTCGACGTCATCGGCGTGTTCCCACACGACGATGGAGATCGATTCAGGGGTGTGGCCGGGGGTGTGACGGACCTCGAGGACAACGTCGCCCAGCGACAGTCGCTGGCCGTGGGCCATCGGGTCGATCGGGAAGTCGGCGTGGCCTTCGTCGCCGAATGAGATGACGGCGCCGGTCGCAGCGGCGAGCTCGAGATGGCCCGAGAGGAAGTCGGCGTGGAAGTGGGTCTCGAGCACGCGCTCGATCGTGAGCCCGAGGCGTTCGGCATCGTCGACGTACTGCGTGACGTCGCGTTGTGGGTCGATGACGACGGCGCGGCCGGTGGTCTCGTCACCGATCAGGTAGCTGAAGAGTGACAGGCAACCGAGTTCGTACTGCTTGAAGATCATGGCGATTCCTTGAGGGTCGGGGTGGCGGGGCGTTGGGCGGCGTTCGCGTTCAGGCGAGTTTGAGGAACATCTTCTGAACGTCGGCGAACTCGTCGCCCACTGCGGCCGAGCGGTCGGCGTGTTCGATGCACCAGGTGAGCCCGGCGGAGACGAGATGGAACCTGACCTGTTCCGTCCATGGGGCGATCATACAGATACCCCTAGGGGTATGCAAGGGTACCCCTAGGGGTATACGGTAGGTCGTATGAAGTTCTTGGAGTACGTGGTCGCCGGACTCGGCGTCGGTGTGGTGTTCGGCATGTTCGGCGCCGGCGGATCCGCGTTCGCCACCCCGGTGCTCGCAGTGCTGGGGGTCCCCGGTCTTCTCGCCGTCGCGTCCCCGCTGCCGGCGATGGTCCCCGCCGCATTCGTCAGCGCCCGCCGTTACCTGAAGGCAGGGAACCTGGATCGTCGGGTTGCCCGACTCGCCGTCGGCGGCGGTGTTCCGGGCACGCTGCTCGGCGCATTGGCGTCCCAGCTGGTCGGCGGCAACGGCCTCCTGATCCTGTCCGGTTTGCTGCTGTTGGGGATCGGGGCGAGGATGCTGGTCCGCGACCGAGTCGGCGCGGCGGAACGCGCTGCGTGTCGCCGGGAACGCACCGGTGTGGTCGTCGGTTCGGCCTTCGGCGTCGGACTCCTCACCGGACTGCTCGCGAACGGCGGCGGCTTCCTCCTCGTGCCGGTCTTCGTGCTGCTCCTCGGTCTGACCGCAGCCGAGGCAGCGGGAACGTCGATGGTCGTCGTCGGGGTCCTGACGATTCCCACCCTCGCCAGCCACTGGGCGCTCGGCCACATCGACTGGACGGTGGCCGCCGGGTTCGCCCTCGGGCTCATCCCGGCGTCGTTGGTGGGGGCCCGCCTGGCGCAGAAGGTCTCATCCGCCCAGTCGCGCTTGGCGTTCGGGGCGATGCTGATCGTGTTCTCGATCTGGTTCCTGATTCGCCAAGTCACCTGACACGTACCCCAAGGGGTATGACTTCGGACCCTGCCGCCGGCGCGGTTCGACCCGTACGTTCACATCGATCACCGACAGAGGAGCATGAACATGGGCCACTACCGAGACGTCGCCGCCGACCTGCGGATCCCGACCAAGGACCTTCGCACCGCCAGCCCCGACGTGTGGGCCGGCTTCGGCGCACTCCACCAGGCCGCGGTCGCCGACGGCGTGCTGCCGGCCAAGGTCAAGGAACTCATGGCGCTTGCCATCGCCGTCGTGAAGCAGTGCGACGGCTGCATCGCCTACCACGCCAAGGCGGCGGTCGCCCGTGGTGCGACCGCCGAGGAATGCGCCGAGGCGCTCGGAGTTGCCCTGCTCATGGACGGCGGCACGGCGTCGGTCTACGGCCCCCGGGCATTCGCTGCGTTCCACGAGTTCGCCGGCACCGAGTCGTCGTGATCGGGGTCCGTCACCGCATCGTGTTCGTGGTTCTGTTGCTCGCCATCGTCGGGCTCCCCGCCTGCTCGTCGAACAAGGGCTCGGGTGCCGGCCGGAACGGTGAGGACGGCGTCACCGAACTGGCCGGCTCCGACGTTGCAGCGCGACTCGATTCGATTCCGAAGGGACGTCCCAGCGCCGATGAGATCGCCGGAATGGTGCGGATGCGTGAGGAGGAGCTCCTCGCCCGCGACATCTATCTGGCCCTCGGCGATCGATGGGGAACGAAGGTCTTCGCCAACATCTCGTCAGCGGAACAGACGCATACCGACGCGGTGAAGGCGCTCCTCGATCGCTATTCCATCGACGACCCGTCGGCGGATCACACCTCGGGAACGTTCACCGATCCCGAACTGCAGTCGCTCTACTCGTCACTCCTCGCCGACGGCAGCCGTTCGCTCGTCGACGCCCTCACCGTGGGAGCAACCGTGGAAGAGCTCGATCTCGCCGATCTCGCCGCCCGTGCGACCGACATCCCCGACATCGCCTGGGTCTACACCAACCTCGAACGTGGGTCGCGAAACCACCTGCGGGCCTTCGTGAGACAACTCGGTCGAAACGGGGCCGAGTTCACGCCGAGCTACATCGCGCAGGGCGACTTCGACTCGATCATCTCGAGCGACACGGAACGCGGCTCGGAGAAGTAGGCGCGGCGCGGCGACGATTGTCCCCCATCCCCTCAGGAGGGCGATCGTCCGAGCGTCGCCGTGACGAGGTGTGTCAGCCGCTCGGCAACGGGCGGCGGGACGACGGAATCAGCGTCTCGAAGCTCGCCGACGGCGTCGTGCACGCCAACGAGCGCGGCGTACAGCGGCGGGCATGTCGGGCAGGCTTCGAGGTGTGCCTCGACACTCCGAGCGGTGTCGGTCGGCAGGGCCCCGTCGAGGTAGTCCGAGACGTGTTGGCGGGCGTCCCAACAGCGCATGGGCACTCCTTTGAGAGCGTGTCGGCGCTCGGCGCCGGCGGCGAGTGAGGAGACGAGCGCCATTCGACCTCGCCGGAGCCGCTGCTTCGCCGCCGGGAGGCCGACGCCCTCGAGGTCGGCGATCTCCTGCACCGTCCACTGCTCGACGTCGTGCAGCAGCACGGCGCTCCGGTAGATGAACGGCAAGCGGGCGAGGGCGTCCTCGAGTTCATCGCGGGTCGCGGCGCGGTCGATGACGTCGGCGGGGTCGACGGTGTACTCGTCGTCGTGCCACTGGATCTCGACGTCCTCGACCACGACCTCGCGGTCCGATCGTCGGGCCCGATCAATGGCGAGGTTGCGCAGGATCTGCTTCAGCCATCCTCCGAGCGATGCGTCGGCCCGATGTTGCTGCTGGCGTTCGATGGCTCGGATGAGCGTGTCCTGGGTGAGGTCTGCGGCGAGGTCATCGTTGCGGACGAGCCCGAGGGCGAACCGGTAGAGCGACGGGATCTCTGCTGCCAGATCGTCGGGCGTCATCGTGTCCATGTCCCTGCCCGCCACGGTCACGCCGCGACGTGCTCCTTCGAGCGGTCTCGACGGGTGGACAGGTGGGCGATCGCGTAGAGGGGACACCAGCCGACGACTCCGGTGAGCAGCGGAACGAAGCCGACGATCTTGAACACCGTGCCGAGGGTGCCGGTCACGACCTCGCCCCATCCCAACGCGAGCAGGACGATTCCGGCGACGATCCTGACGACCCGATCGATGGTTCCTTCGTTCATGACGTTCTCCTTGGTCAGACGTGTTCGCCGGAAGATGACGAACCGACACCCTTGAGACGATCGAACGACGGGAATGGATACATGCCGCGAACGAAGAAGTGTCGGGAGTGCTGCGGGAAGGACGATCCGAGGGTGTCGCCCCGAGTCGTTCAGGCGAGCTTGAGGAACATCTTCTGGACGTCGGCGAGCTCGTAGCCCGCCTCGGCCGAGCGCGACGGGTCTTCGAGGCACCACGTCAGTCCGGCGGCGACGAGGACGAATCCGACCTGCTCCAAGGCCTTGTTGGCCGCAGCGATCTGCGTGACGACGTCCCGGCAGTCCCGTTCGTCGGCGAGCATCTGCTGGATCCCGCGAATCTGCCCTTCGACCCGGCGCAGGCGCTTCTGCAGGTCGGCGAGGGTCTCCTCGGGAAGGTCCATGGATGCGGCGGAGGAGGGTGGCTGCTGAGCGCTCATGGGTGGAGTGTAGGGGTACCCTCGGGGGTACCGGTGCTGTCGAGCGCGACCTGCACCCGATCCTTCACCGTCGAAAGGCCGCTCGTATGTCGTCCTGGGTCCGAACCCGACACCTCCTCGTCGTCCTCGCTGCGTTCGGCAGCCTCTTGGTATCGGCCTGCGGGACCGACTCGACGACGAAGGGGGACGACGCGGCGGCATCCAGCGGCGGCGCCGCTGCGTCGACGTGGACCGAACTCCGACTCACCGACGTCGCCGGCGAGACGTTTGCGATCTCCGACCTGGCCGGCCGACCGGTGTTCGTCGAGAACTTCGCGACGTGGTGTTCCAACTGCCTCCGCCAGCTCGGTGACACGCAGAAGGCGGCAGCGGCCGCCGGCGACTCGGCGGTGTTCCTGGCCCTCAGCGTCGAGACCGATCTCGATGCAGCGACCGTGGCCGACTACGCCGAGAAGAACGGCTTCGCCGACATCCGTTTCGCCGTGATGACGCCGGACTTCCTCGCGGCGATGAGCGACGCGTTCGGCACGACGGCGCTGAACCCGCCGAGCACCCCGAAGGTGCTGGTCGACGCGTCGGGAGCGCCCGGCGAGATGGTGACCGGGTTCGAGAGCCCATCGGAGATCGGCGCGAAGGTCGCTGCCACGACGTGAGCGAGTACGTCGAGGCGTTCCTCCTCGGTAACGCTGCGATCCTCGGCAACGTCTGCATGCTGCCGCTGTACCCCGGGCTGTTCGTGTTGCTGGCCGACCGGGCCGAGCGTGGCACATCGCCGCAGTCGCTTCGCTGGCTGGGAGTGCTCGTGCTCGCCGGAGTCCTGAGTGCCATGGTCGCCGTCGGCGGACTGTTGTACGCCGTGAGCACCTCGTTCGCGGAGGTGCTCCCGTACGCGTTGCCGGTCATGTACGGCCTGGTGTTCGTGCTCGGGATCGCCATGTTGGCGGACCGGAACCCGTTGGCCCGAGTCGCAACCAGCGAGGTGCCGATCCTCCGCAATCCTGTCGCCGGTGCCTACGTGTACGGCGTGGCGCTCGGGCCACTGACCTTGCCGTGTACCGGCCCGCTGATCATCTCGGCCTTCGTGCTCGGCGGGGTGAGGGGTGGGGGTGCGCTGGCCGACGGCCTCGTGTACTTCCTGTGCTTCGGCCTGGGGTTCGGCTGGCCGCTCGTCCTGCTCCCGATGCTGGCGGCGCCGATGCAGCGCCGGCTCACGGGGTTGCTCACCCGGAACCACCGTGTGATCACCGTCGTGTCGGGTGTGCTGCTCGTCGGCGTCGCGGTGGTGGGCTGGTACTACGACATTCGTCCGAGCTGACCGGGTACCGTCTGCGTGCCGAGAACTGCACATGATGTACAGTTCTGGCGAGGAGGTGGAGAACGGGTGGATGCGGCAACACGGACCGGCAAGCGGGCGTACCTCCGGCCGAACGATCGACGCCGCCAGTTGCTCGATGCGGCATCACGACTGTTCGACCGCGGCGGCCTCACGGCGATCACGATGGTCGCCGTCGCAGCGGAGGCGGGGGCGAGCCGCCGGCTCGTGTACGACCATTTCGACGACCTCGCGTCGCTGTACGAGGCGTTCTTCGAGGACCGGGTCGCCCGCTACGTGGCAGCGGTCGACAGCGGTTTCCGTTCCGGAGAGGGCGACCCGTTGGCGTCGGCCCTCGGTGCCTTCGGTCAGTTGCTCGCCGTCCCGTCCGACGACCTTCGGGCCATTCGGCTGGTGATCGCGGACACCGGCATCCACGAACTCGACCGAGCCCGCCTCCGGCTCCGCTCGCACCTCGAGCAGCGGTGGCTCCCGGCGATGGCGCAACCCGACATCGACCGCGATCTTGCCGCCGCGGTGCTGTGGTCCGTGATGGACGGTCTCGTGGGTCTCGCCGCCCGCGCTGCCAACGGCGAGATCCCCACCGACACCGCAACCGCACTCGCCGCAGCGCTCATCGCCCGGCTCCCCGCCGCGGTCGCGGAGACACAGACATCGATCAACCAACAACGAGGAGCTCTCCGATGACACCGCGAACCACTGACCATCAACCGCGTTCCTGGGGGTGGCTCGGCCTCGCGGCGACTGTGGCGGTCGCGGGGCTGCTCGGCGCCGCCTGCGGTTCGACCGACGACGAAGCAGCCCCCCGGTCCTCGTCGACCACGAAGGCGACCACGACCCTCGCCCCGCCGGCGAGCACGTCGACGATGGCGACCACCGCGGCCGGAGGGAGTCTCCGCGCGAAGCGATACTGCGAGGTCCTGCTCGTCCAGTTGGCCGACGGGAACGCGACGGCCGACGTGTACAACAGTTTCCCGCTCAACGACTGTCCCGACGCGCTCTGGACCGCACTCGACGCAACGGCGATCGCCGCGTCGGAGGGCGCGCCGATCGCGGTGCTGAACGGGCCGCGGTACTGGCTCATGGACCGAATCGAGAAGGCGGGTGATGTCACCGAACTCCCGAAGAAGGACTTCGGAGGAATCGAGATGTACCGCCAGGCATCCGTGTCGATCGGCTCGATGGCCGACGCCGCGACCCCATATCTGCCCCACGAGGTCGACCGGGCCAGTGTGTTCATCTTCGACGCCGGACAGACCGTCTACGAACTGACCGACCCCGAGGGGACGACGTACGTGATGCAGACGTGGAGCCAGCAGAAGGAGCCCACCCTCGCCGAGGCCGACCTGGCCGATCTGGGCTCGAAGCTGCAACTCCCCGCCGGCTGGGCCTATCGCTCCCGAACGCTCACCGAGCCGCTGCGGATCGACACGACCACGGTCGCCGCTGCCGTCCTCCAGGACGATCTCGCCAACAGTTACTCGCAGATCACCTCCCGCTGACGTGCCGACGAAGATCGATCTCGCGGCGCAGCTGCTCCGCCACGGACTCGACGTGGTGCGCGGCGCGTACCCGGCGCGGTGGACGCCGCCGGTCCGCTCCGAGGCGCGATGGAGTCGAGACCGCGCCCTCGCATGGCAGGACGACGTCGGTTGGTTGGTCGGGTGCAACTTCATGCCGTCGACAGCGGGCAACCAGTTGGAGATGTTCCAGCCCGAGACGTACGACCCCGTCACCATCGACCGGGAGCTGGGATGGGCGGCCGACCTCGGCATGAACAGCATCCGGCTGTTCCTCCACCACCTGCTGCCCGAGGTGCCGGGCTTCTGGCAACGGTTGGACGACGTGCTCGGCCTCGCCGATGCGCACGGCATCGGGGCCATGCTGGTGTTGTTCGACGGGTGCTGGAACCCGGTGTCGCACCTGGGCCCCCAACCCGACCCGCGGCCGCGCACGCACAACTCGATCTGGTTGCAGTCGCCGGGGTCGGAGATCCTGTCGGAGCCGCGCCGGTGGCACGAGCTGCGCCCCTATGTCGACGAGGTGCTCGGAAGGTTCGGCGACGACCGTCGGGTGCACTGTTGGGACCTGTTCAACGAGCCCAACGCACCCGAGATCAACTACATCGCTACGGGATCGGCCGACAAGTACTGGCTCGCGACCGAGCTCCTGGACCGGGTGTTCGACTGGGCGCAGGCGGCCGACCCGTCCCAGCCCCTCACGGCCGGGGTGTTCGTCGGGGTGTCGGGTGCGTTGGAGCGGGGCGATCGAATCAACCGGCTCATGTTGTCCCGATCGGACGTGATCACCTTTCACAACTACCTCCCGCGTCGGCGGCTCGAGGGGTGCATCGACCACCTGGCGGCCTACGGACGACCGGTGTTGTGCACCGAGTGGATGGGTCGACCTCGATCCACTCCCGACCTGATCGACGTGTTCGCCGATCGTCAGGTCGGCTGCTACACGTGGGGGTTGGTCGACGGGCGGACGCAGACGCGGTACCCGTGGAGCAGCTGGCAGAAGGACACCCCGCCCGACGCCCCCTGGTTCCACGAGCTCCTCCACGGCGACGGCATGCCGTACGACCAGGCGGAGGTCGAGCGGTTCCGACGAGCGACCCGTCGCTGAGCCGCCGCCGATCGTTCGACGAAGCGCTTGCATCGCCGAGCGGCGCGAGAGATACTGAACCGTATGGTTCAGTATGCCGAGGTCGATCTCGATGCCTCGTTCGCAGCGTTGGCGGACGGCACCCGTCGCGGCGTGCTGGAACAGCTGGGACGCGCGGAGTCCTCGATCACCGACCTCGCCGAGAAGTTCGACATGACCCTCACCGGGATGAGGAAACACGTCGGCATCCTCGAGCAGGCAGGTCTCGTCACCACCGAGAAGGTCGGACGGGTCCGCTACTGCCGGATCGGGGCAGGCCGCCTCGACGAGGTCGCGGCGTGGATCGAGACGTACCACCACCTGTGGGACGCGCGGTTCTCCGAGCTGGACAAGGTCATCGAACAGTTGAAACGGAAGGAGCAGTCAGATGGGTGACATCACGGCAAGTGAGGCCGCAGCGACGAAACGCACGACAGTGGAACGGAGGTCTGACCGCGAGATCGTCGTGACCCGCTCGTTCGACGCCCCGGCGCAACTGGTGTTCGAGGCATGGTCGAATCCCGAGCTGTTCCAGAGGTGGTGGGTGCCGAAGTCGATGGGCATGACGCTGTACGCCTGCGAGATGGACGTGCGCACCGGAGGCACGTACCGGCTCAACTTCGGCGAAGGCATGGACTTCTTCGGCCGCTACATCGAGGTCGATCCGCCGTCGCGGATCGTGTGGACGAACGAGGAGGACGGGGCGAACAGCTCGGTCACCACCGTGACGTTCGAAGAGCAGGATGGCGGGACGCTGCTCGTGATGAGCGAGCTGTTTCCCTCGAAGGAAGCGCTCGACGAATCGGGGACCGGTGCGGCGGAAGCGACGCACGAGACGTTTGCGCAGCTGGACGAGGTGCTGGTCACGCTGCAGTGAGGGCTCGGGCGGCCTGCTGCCGCCCGAGCCCTCCTCAGGAGCGGGTCGGCATGGCCGATAGGGAGCGATGGGCAGCCGGCGTGGAACGCGATCCGAGACCGATGAGCAGGTAGCGCAACTCCTTCGAACCGCGAAGGACGCGCTGGGGCTGAGCCTCACGTTCCTCAGCCGCCTCGACGGGCAGACCCAGCACCTCGAGGTCGTCGAGTCGTCGATCCCCTTGTTCCGCGACGGTCAGACCCAGCCGCAGAGCACGTCGTTCTGTCAAGCGATCCTCGACGGGCGACTGCCGCCCGTCATCCCCGACGTCGCCAAGCTGCCGGAGGCAATGCGGCTGCCCGCAGCGCGGTTCCCCCGGATCCGGAGCTACGTCGCCGTGCCCGTCACCCTGAGTGACGGCTCGTTGTACGGCACCTTCTGCGCCGCCGGGTTCAGCAAGGACCGGGGCCTGGTCGAGCGCGACCGGGCCCTGCTCGAAGTGCTCTCGAGCGCTGCGGTGACGATCATCGAGCCCGGACTCGTCGAAGGTCGTCGCCGCGACGAGATCGTCCAGCGATTGACGCCGATCATGCGGGCCGGAGGGCCGACCGTCCTGCTGCAGCCCATCGTGTCGTTGGTCGACGGAACCCGCGTCGGCGCAGAAGCTCTCAGCCGGTTTCCCGCCGACTGGTCGCTCCCACCCGACGTCGTCTTCGAAGAGGCGTCGTCGATCGGGGCCGGTATCGACCTGGAGGTGCTGGCGTTCCGTCGGGCAGCGGACCACCTGCCGAACGTCAGCGGCTACGTCGCCATCAACTTCTCGCCGGACACGTTCCTCAGCGGTCGGTGTCGTGAACTGCTGGCGGATCTGCCGGCCGATCGGGTCGTCCTGGAGCTCTCGGAGCACGCACCCGTCGACGACTACGACGAGCTCGCTGCGGCGCTGGCACCTCTCCGTGAACGCGGCATGCGACTGGCGATCGACGACGTCGGTGCCGGATTCTCGTCGCTCCGTCACATCGTCCTCACCGCACCGGACATCCTGAAGCTCGACCGGAGCATCGTCGCCGGCGTCGCCGACGACCCGGTGTTGCGAACGCTCGCGCGGTCCTTGGTCGACTTCGCGGCGTCGCTCGGAGCGCAGACGGTCGCCGAGGGGATCGAGACCGTCGAGGATGCCGTCGTGCTGCGCGACGTCGGCGTCGACCTCGGTCAGGGTTGGCTGTTCGCCCGCGCCGGAGCACCCGACGCGATGCAGGAGCGCTATGCGATGCCGGCGGCCACGGTTCCGGGCGCGTCCGCCTCGTCGCCTGCGGTCACTCGCTGATTCGGAGCACCTTGTCGCGGGAGTGGCTGCCCGAGATGCACTCCACTGAACGCGTCGGAACGTCGAAGTGCTTGGCGAGGATTCGTCGGACGGCTTCGTTGGCCTGACCCTCGACCGGCGGCGCGGTGGTCCGAACGAGCAGACGACCGTTGCGTTCGCCGGCAACCTCGTCCTTCTTGGCACGAGTCACGACACGGACGTTGATCGTTCTCGATCCCGGAACCGCCGACACGAGGCAACGCTACCGCCGGCCCGGTCGGGGCCGTCGAACGCGCCTCTCCGGAAGTCAGGGGTTGACCTTGACGCGGGGTCAACCATGCACGCTTCACCCATGAGCACCATCTCTGCGATCCGGACCACGGCGCTGACGAAGTCGTTCGGCGATCTCGACGTCCTGCGTGGCGTCGACCTCGATATCGATCAGGGCAGCATCTTCGCCCTCCTCGGGTCGAACGGCGCCGGAAAGACCACGCTGGTCAAGATCCTCGCCACGCTCCTGCATCCCGATACCGGCGTCGCCACCGTGAACGGGTTCGACGTGGTGAGCCGGGCGGCGGACGTCCGGGAGATCATCAGCCTCACCGGGCAGTTCGCCGCCGTCGACGAGATCCTGACCGGTCGGGAGAACCTCGTGTTGATTGCCCGGTTGCGCCACCTCGGCGAACCAGGTCGGGTCGCCGACGAGCTCCTCGACCGCTTCGCCTTAACGGAGGCGGGCGGACGCCGGGTGTCGACGTACTCGGGTGGAATGCGCCGACGACTCGACATCGCGATGAGCCTCATCGGCGCCCCGCCCGTAGTCGTCCTCGACGAGCCCACGACCGGCCTCGACCCCCACGCCCGACTCGAGGTCTGGCAGTCGGTCCGTGAACTGGCGCGAGGCGGATCCACCGTGCTGCTGACGACCCAGCACCTCGACGAGGCGGAGCAGCTCGCCGACCGGATCGCCATCCTCCACGAGGGTCGGATCCTCGTCGAGGGCACGCTCGTCGAACTCAGAGCCCTCCTGCCGCGAACCACGCCCGAGCTCGTCGAGCGACAGCCGACCCTCGAGGACGTCTTCTTGGCACTGGTCGAGCCCGACCCGGGCGGCGGCACGCGTCGCCCGGACCTGACCGACACGACCGGCACCACCGACACGACCGGCACCACCGACACGAAGGAGGCATGACGATGGGATCCCACTTCCTGACCGACACCAGCACGCTGCTCGGCCGCTCGCTCCGCCACATCGCCCGGAGCCCCGACACGATCATCACCACGGCGATCTCGCCCATCGTGATGTTGTTGATGTTCGTCTACGTGTTCGGTGGAGCGGTCGACACCGGGGGCGTCGAGTACGTCAACTACCTGCTCCCCGGCATCCTCCTCATCACGGTCGCCTCCGGCGTCGCGTACACCGCCCTGCGGTTGTACACCGACGTCGCCAGTGGGATCTTCGAACGCTTCCAGTCGATGCCGATCGCACGCTCAGCGGTCCTCTGGGCGCACGTACTGACGTCGGTGATCGCCAATCTGATCTCGCTCGTGCTGGTGGTGCTCGTCGCCCTCGCCGTCGGGTTCCGTTCCGGCGCCGGTGTCGTCGCCTGGCTCGAGGTCCTCGCGATCGTACTGCTGTTCACCCTCGCGCTCACCTGGCTCGCGGTGAGCGCCGGGCTCGCAGCGAAATCGCCCGACGGAGCAGGCGGGTTCGCGTATCCCCTCCTGTTCCTCCCGTTCGTCAGCTCGGCGTTCGTCCCCACGACGGGAATGGCCGGCCCCGTACGGTGGTTCGCCGAACACCAGCCCGTCACCTCCATCGTCAACACGCTTCGCAACCTGTACGCGGAACAACCGCTGGGCGACGACATCGGGATCGCTCTCGGCTGGTGTGTCGGCCTGCTCGTGGTCGCGTACGCCATCGGCATGCGGACGTACCGGCGCAAGCTCGCATGAGTCGTCGGGCACACTGGCAACGATGAGCACGGGCCCGACATGCTGACGATCAGCCAGCTCGCGGCCTACGCCGGCGTGACCGTGCGGGCGGTTCGGCACTACCACGCCAAGGGGTTGCTCCCGGAGCCACCCCGTGACGCGTCGGGCTACCGGCGCTACGACGCCGGTGCGGTCGTCGAACTGATTCGCATCAGGACGTTGGCCGATGCCGGAGTACCGCTGTCACGGGTACGCGAACTGCTCGCTGCCGACGAGGACCAGTTCATCGCGGCGATCGACGACATCGACCGCCGTCTGCGCGCCGAGATCCGCGATCGACAACGAGCTCGGGAACGGGTCGGAGAGCTGGCCGTCGGTGACCGACTCGCGCTTCCACCCGAGGCGGTCGAGTACCTCGAGCGTCTCCGCGAACTGGGCGTCCCCGATCGTGCGGTCACGATGGAACGCGACGCCTGGATCCTGGTGGCGGCCCAGATCCCCGACCAGATGCCGACCCTGATGGCCCTCAAGCGTCAACAGATCGAGGACCCGGGCGTCGTCGACCTGTACTTCGAACTCGTCGACGCCGCCGAGTGGCCCGTCGACGATCGGCGACTCCCCGCCATCGCCGATCGCCTCGTCGCCATGATCGAGAACGAAGCCGATGACTGGACCGAGGAGCAGCTGGCCGGCTTCGGTCTCGACGACGAGTTGGTCGCGTTGCTCGACGGCGTGTTCATCGCCGCCGTGCCCGTCGCTCGGCGGCTCCTGAGTCTGCTCCAGGAACGTGGCTGGACCGGCTGGACCCGGCTCGAACGCATCGACCCCGCAAAGTGCAGATCCTGACGAGCAACGGGCTGCGCCGGCAGCGGTACCCGTCGTCGTGGAAGGTCGACACGTGCGTGGCGAGCAGACCATCGGGAGACTCGGCCGCCCAGTACTCGCAACATCGCGTTCGGAGCGCTGGGTTCACGACGGAAGATCACGGCCGCATCGTAGAAAGGACGGCCCGACGGTCGGGAACTAGGTTCCCCGACGTGACCGAACCCAACGAATCGACCGCGAACGCAGCCGCGTCCGCGCCCCCGACTGCTGCCGAGATCGTCGCCGGCCTCGACCTCGCCACGAAGGTCCGACTGATGTCGGGAGAGGGCTTCTGGTGGATCGGCCCGCTGACCGAGCGTGGACTCGACGCCGTCATGGTCACCGACGGTCCCCACGGGCTCCGCCGACAGGGCGACGCGACCGATCACCTCGGCGTCGGCGGTTCGGCTCCGGCGACCTGCTTCCCGCCCGCCGCTGCGCTCGGCTCGAGTTGGGACCCGACGCTCGTCGAATCGGTGGGCAACGCCATTGGCGAGGAGGCGCTTGCGCAAGGCGTGTCGGTCGTGCTCGGCCCGGGCCTCAACATCAAACGGCATCCCGGTGGCGGACGCTGCTTCGAGTACCTGTCGGAGGACCCGTTCCTCAGCGGCAAGCTCGCCGCCGCCATGGTGCGGGGCATCCAGTCCCGCGGTGTCGGCACGAGCATCAAGCACTTCGCCGTCAACAACCAGGAGTCGTACCGATTCGTCGTCGACGCCATCGTCGACGAGCGCACGCTGCGCGAGATCTACCTCACCGGTTTCGAGATCGCGGTCAAGGACGCGGCGCCGTGGACGGTGATGTGCAGCTACAACATCGTCAATGGCACCTACGCCTCCGAGCACCACGAGCTGCTCACCACCATCCTCCGCGACGAGTGGGGGTTCGACGGACTGGTGATGAGCGACTGGGGCGCGGTGAGCGACCGCGTCGCCGGCATCAGCGCGGGCCTCGACGTCGAGATGCCGTCGAGCTCCGGTGCGTTCGACGCCGACATCACCGCAGCGCTGTCCAACGGGCGGCTTCCGGTCGCCGACCTCGACCGCTGTGCGACCCGTGTCGTCGAACTGATGCAGCGCGGTCGGCGCGACGGTGCCGAGCATGACGGCGCCTACGACGACCACCACCAGGTCGCCCGCGGCGCTGCCGCTGCCGGCACGGTGCTCCTGACCAACAGCGGAGTCCTGCCGCTCGCTCCTGCCGGACGCATCGCCGTGGTCGGAGCCTTTGCCGCCGAGCCGAGGTACCAGGGGGCCGGGAGCTCCCAGGTCAACCCGACCCGCCTCGACGCCGCCCTCGACGCGCTGCGGACGCGAGTCGGCGACGACGCCACCGTCACCTACGCGAAGGGCTACGACGCCCGGACCGGGACCACGACCGATGC
>CALMLJ010000010.1 GCA_937868025.1 uncultured Acidimicrobiaceae bacterium | reverse complement strand
AGCTTCGGGAGATGGCGGACGCCCACCCCGCGGTCTGACCGAATCGAGATCAGCCAGAGTCGCGTCCGGGAATGGATGAGCTGGCTCAATGGTTGAGTGCCTTGAACCTTTTCACCTCTCCCGGAGGCCCCCGTGTCCCAAGCAACACCGTCCGAATCCGACCGTTCCGATCTCGACCACACGGATCTGTCGCACACCCTGCCCCTGCTCCCGCTCACCTCGGGGGTCGTCCTCCCGGGCATGGTGATCACGATGGCGCTCGAGACCGACGAGGCCCGTGCGGCCGCCGAGGCGGCCACGACCGCTGACGGTCGCCTGCTCCTCGTGCCCCGCGTCGACGGGCGCTACGCCAACGTCGGCACCGTCTCGGTGATCGAGGAGTCGGGCAAGCTCCCCGGTGGCACGCTCGGCCTCGTCGTCCGGGGCGAGCGCCGCGCTCGCATCGGCGCCGGCGTGCCCGGCACCGGCGCCGCCCTGTGGGTGCAGGTCGAGCCCGTCGACCCCGAACCCGTGTCCGACGCCGCCCTCGAGCTGGCCAAGGAGTACCGGGCCGTCATCGAGAACATCCTCGAGACCCGCGGCGCCGCCCGCGTCATCGCGATGCTCCCGGCCGTGACCGACGCCGACGCGCTCGCGGACTCCGCCGGGTACTCGCCCGACCTCGACTTCGAGCAGAAGGTCGAGGTGCTCGAGACGACCGACGTCGAGGCGCGGCTGCGTCTGGTGCTCGGCTGGGCCAAGGAGACCCTCGGCGACCTGTCGATCCGCCAGCGCATCCGCTCCGATGTCGAGGAGGGCATGGAGAAGACGCAGCGTGAGTTCCTCCTCCGTCGCCAGATGGACGCCATCAAGAAGGAGCTGGGCCAGCTCGACGGCTCGGAGGCGTCACCGACCGACGACTACCGCGCCCAGATCGCCGATCGTGACCTGCCCGACAAGGTGCGCAGCGCCGTCGAGAAGGAGATCGACAAGCTCGAGCGCACGAGTGAGCAGAGCCCTGAGCACGGGTGGATCCGCACCTGGCTCGACACGGTGCTCGAACTTCCGTGGGGGGAGACCTCCGAAGACCGCCTCGACATCGCCGAGGCGGCCCGCATCCTCGACGCCGACCATGACGGTCTGGAGGACGTGAAGGAACGCATCCTCGAGCACCTCGCCGTCCGCAAGCTGCGGGCCGAGCGAAAGCTCGCCCCGGTCGAGGGCCGGGGTGCCGGCGCCATCCTGACCCTCGTCGGCCCTCCCGGTGTCGGCAAGACGTCGCTCGGCGAGTCCGTCGCCCGAGCCCTCGGTCGCGAGTTCGTGCGGGTCGCGCTCGGCGGAGTGCGCGACGAGGCCGAGATCCGCGGTCACCGGCGCACTTACGTCGGCGCCCAACCGGGCCGCCTGGTGCGGGCCATCAGCGACGCCGGCACGATGAACCCCGTCGTGATGCTCGACGAGGTCGACAAGTTGGGTGGCGACTACCGGGGCGATCCCTCCTCGGCGCTGCTCGAGGTGCTCGACCCGGCCCAGAACCACACGTTCCGTGACCACTACCTCGAGGTCGAACTCGATCTGTCCGACGTGCTCTTCGTGGCCACCGCCAACGTGATGGACACGATCCCCGGCCCGCTGCGCGATCGGATGGAGATCATCGGTCTCGACGGCTACACCGAGGAGGAGAAGATCGCCATCGCCCGCCACCACCTGGTCGACCGCCAGCTCGATCGGACCGGGCTCCGTGCCGACGAGGTGACGCTGACCGACGAGGCGCTCCGCACCATCGTCGCCGACTACACCCGTGAGGCCGGCGTCCGCTCACTCGAGCGCGAGATCGGGCGGCTGCTGCGCAAGGTCGCCACCAAGCTGGCGTCGGGAGAGCAGACGGCCCCGGTGACCGTCGACGCCGCGGAGGTCGCCGGCTGGCTCGGTCGAGCCCGCTTCTTCTTCGAGGCGGCCGACCGCACCAGCGCACCCGGCGTCGCCACCGGCCTCGCCGTGACCGGCGTGGGCGGCGACGTGCTGTTCGTCGAGGCGACCTCGATGGCCGGGCCCGAGGGCCTCACCATCACGGGCCAGCTCGGTGACGTCATGAAGGAGTCGGCGGAGATCGCGCTCAGCTACGTGCGCAGCCACGCCGCTGAGCTCGGCATCGATCCGACGACCTTCGAGAAGCGTCGCTTCCACTTGCACGTGCCCGCCGGAGCCGTCCCCAAGGACGGTCCCTCCGCCGGCGTCACGATGATCACTGCGTTGGTGAGCCTCCTGACCGATCGGGCCGTGCGCCCCGTCGTGGGTATGACCGGCGAGGTCACGCTGCAGGGCAAGGTGCTGCCGATCGGTGGGCTCAAGCAGAAGGTGCTGGCCGCCCACCGGGCCGGCCTGACCGAGGTGGTGCTCCCCAAGCGCAACGCCGGTGATCTCGAGGACGTCCCCGAGGCCGTCCGGGAGCAGATGACGTTCCACATCGCCGCCGACATCGGCGAGGTGCTGGCCGCGGCGCTGCGCCCGGCCGGCGCCACCGACGAGGCCGACGAGTGGGACGCCGCTCACCCGCCGACCGAGCTGCTCGCCGTCTAGATCCCCCGCCCCCTCCCGCCACCCCCGGGTTCTGCGGGTAGTTGTGCCCACCCCTCGAGCACAACTACCCGCGAAAGCCGGGGGTTGGCGCGGTGGCGCGCTGGCGCGCTGGGGCGACGTGACGCCGGGTGACGTGACGTGGGGCGGCGCGGCGTGTTGGGTGGGGGAGTCCGCTGGTCACCGGGAGGTCACGTGCGTCGAACTTCAACCCCTCGTGACGACCGCCGTCAGCACCTCGCCGAACTTCGGCGCGTGCTCCGGGTCGTCGAACACCGTGGGCTCCGGGACCGCTTGCTGGCGCTGGTCGACGACCTGGAACACGACGCCGGCTGGGACCCGGTCCAGGAGATCCGCGCCACCCACGAGCTGGCCGATCTCGCCGCCGAACTCGACGCGGCGCGACGTGAGCAGGCCGCGTTGCTCGCCTC
The DNA here is from genome assembly GCA_937868025.1 of uncultured Acidimicrobiaceae bacterium. The sequence continues at coordinate 3,093 of CALMLJ010000010.1, read as the reverse complement.
GATCGCTGCGGTCGAGACCGACTTGGGCCGGATCCGGCGAGAACGCGACGACGCGCGACGGCGGCTCGCCGAGCTCCGCGAGCAGGTCCGGCCGGAACTGCCCGACGAGCTGGTGCAGATCCGCGTGCGACTCGAAGCCGATCGCCCGACCGAACCGCCGTTGCTGGCCCTCGCTCAGGCTGAGCGGCTCGCGCGGGCCGTGCGGTCCACGCTCGTCGAGGACTCCTGACTCACGGCCAGGGGACGGCGGCGAACGTGTCGCGGAGCTGGTACTTGAGCACCTTGCGCAGCGTCTCGTTGCGGGGGAGGGCATCGACGATCTCGAGCTGCTCGGGGGTCTTGAACCGGGTCAGCCCCTGCTCACCGAGGTAGGCCACCATCTCGTCGAACGTGATCACCTCGCCGCCGGCGGGCGGCTCGACGACGGCGCACACCCGCTCACCGCGCTCGCGGTCGGGTAGCCCGATCACGGCGACGTCGCCGACCTTGGGATGCGCGTACAGGAGGTCTTCGATCTCCTTGGCCGCGATGTTCTCGCCCTTGCGGATGATGATGTCCTTGAGCCGGCCGGTGAGGACGACGTGGCCGTCGGGGCGGAGGTGGCCGACATCGCCGGTGCGGAAGTAGCCGTCGTCGTCGAAGGCCTCGGCGGTGAGCGCCGGGTTGGTGTAGCCCTTCGTGACCATCGGGCCCTTCACGCGCACCTCACCGTCGACGCCGGCAGGAGCCACCGAGCCGTCCTCGGCGACGATGCGCACGTCCGCTCCGGTCACGGGTGTGCCGGTGGTGTGGGCGAGCTGGTCGTCGTTGTCGGTGGGCGACCCCTGCGTGATCATCGGGATCTCGGTCATGCCGTAGCCGTGGCAGACCTTGATGCCCATCTCGGCCACGACCTCGTGGTACAGCTCGGGCGGGAGTGGTGCGCCGCCGCCGGACAGGGCGCGCAGCGTGGGAATGATCGGTTCGCCCGGCTGCTTGCGCTGCTCGGCGAGGAACATCTGGTAGAACGCGGTCGCTCCGCCGGCCATCGTGACGCCGTTCTTCTTGTACGTCGCGATGGCCTGGTCGGGCACGAAGGCCTCGATGATCACGGCCGACATGCCCGCGATCAGCATCATGATGATGTAGTCGGGGCCGGCGATGTGGGCGATGGGGAAGGCGATCGAGCCCACGTCGGCGGACGTCATCTGGAGGGCGTCGGCCAGGCCCTGCCCGCCGGCGATCAGGGTCGCGTCGGTGTGCTGCACACCCTTGGGGTCCGAGGTGGTGCCGGAGGTGGAGTAGATCCAGCGCACGGGTTCGTCGCCGTCGGCCGGGTCGGCTGCCGGCGGCAGCGTCGACGGGTCGCCCGTCGGGAGCGACCCGAGGGTCAGCACCACGGGGGACGGGTCGAGGTCGGCCGCGAGCTCGTCGGCCATGGCGGTGTAGTCGAAGCCCTTCCACTCGCCCGGCACGATGCAGTACTCGGCATTGGTGTGCTTCAGGACGAAGCCCAGCTCCTTCTTGCGGTACAGGTGGAGGACGGGGCACTGGACGGCGTCGAGGCGGCTCAGCGCCGCCATCGTGATCGCGGCGTCGATCGACGACGGGAGCTGCCAGGTGACGCGGCTCTCCGAACCGATGCCGGCGCCGGCCAGACCGGCGGCGAGGGCGGCGGCCTGGTCGCGGAACTCGCCGAAGGTCACGCGGCGATCGGATTCGTCGATGAGCATCACGTCATCGGGGGTCTCGCCCGCGCGTCGCTCGATGAGTTGCCAGATGGTCGCCATGTCGTCAGTCCTTCCGGGCCGCTGTGCCGCCTGAGAAGGCCGGGCCCATGTTGTGCGTCCAGGATTTCACCTCGAACCGCTCGCGGATGCGCCATCCGTCGCCGGTCCGAACGAACTGGTCCTCGTACCAGAGCCCACAGAAGAACATGCGTGGCTCGCCCGATTCGCCCTCGGGACGGGCGACACCCATCGGGTTGAAGCACATCGTTCGGCCCGAGGCGACGTCGCCGTCGATGACGAGCAACGGGTTCGCGACCAGGTGCTGGAACGTGGGGAACGGTGCGAGGGTCTCGGTGAGGTACGCCTTGATCTCACTGACGGTGCCCCGGGGACCACCGAAGGCCGTGTAATCGATCACGGCGTCCTCGGTGAAGATGTGGTCGAAGTCGCCGAACGAGCGCGTATCGACGGCGTGGGAGTAGCGAACCATCAGGTCCACGAGTTCGAGGCGATCGGAGATCTCTTGCTGATCGAGCATCTCTGCATCATGCCATCTCCCTCCCCCGGCGGCCGCGGTCGACGCCTACGCCTGCACGCGGTCGAGGGTGCCGTTCGCGAGGTACTGGACGTAGCCGCCGGTGGAGCGGTCGCCACCGTCGACGTACACCCGCACGACGACGTCGCCGGAGAACGGCAGGTTGCGCTGTGCGATGAGGTGGGTCACGCCCGTCGAGTTCGACAGCGGGCCGATCTTGCCCTCCACCGCAGCCGGAGCGGTGGGAAGCACTGAAGCGATCGCCGCCCAGTCGATCTCGTCGAGCGAGAAGAGGTGGGGCTCCAGGTTGGCGGTCGGGTCGGTCAGGCGGACCGGCTCGGGGTCCCCGACGATCCCGCGACGCCACTCGCGCTCGTCGACGTTGGCGGGGACCGCAGGGTCCTGTGACTGCAGGAATGCGTAGGCGGCCTGATCCTGCGGGAACTGGACGATGAACTCCAGGGCTCGGATCGACGGGGTGCCGAGTGCTGCGCCGTAGGCGGCGACCGCCGCTTGCAACGCCTCGCCGTCGTCCTCGGGCACCGCGACGTTCGCGGCGGGTGGGGCCGTGACTTCCGCCTCGACGTCGTCGGCGGGGACGGTTCCACCGAGTTGTTCGGTCGTCGTCACGTCGAAGCCGCTCTTCCCGCCGGAACGGGGATCGTCGGAGTTCGAGATGGACACGTTGCCGGGGTCGGAGCAACCGCCGACGCCCAGCAGGGCAGCGAACAGCGCGACGAGGACGGCCAGTGGGACGGCCTTCGGTCGGATGCGAACGCGCATGGCACGAGCGTAGGGCGGCGGGGGTCGGCGTCGAATCTTTCCGAGTCGTTCATCTTGCGTTCACCT
>CALMLJ010000009.1 GCA_937868025.1 uncultured Acidimicrobiaceae bacterium | reverse complement strand
CCGGGTGCTGCGGACCCATGTTGAGGGTCATGCCCTCGGTCTCGATCTCGAGGTTGACGCGGGCGTCCGCGGCCTGACCTGCGATGTAGGCCAGCTTCTGACGATCGGTGATGGCGGTCATGCCGTCTCCTCGCTCGACTCGTCGTCGTCGCTGCCCGAACCCGGCATGGGCTCGACGTCGACGATGCCCGGCCACGGCTTCACCATGCGCGCCAGCAACGGGAAGTCCTTTCGGAGGGGGTTGCCCTCGAAATCGGCCGGCAGATAGATCTTGCGGAGCCCGGGGTGCCCGACGAAGTCGATGCCGAACATCTCCCAGATCTCACGTTCGTGCCAATCGGCACCGGCGTAGACCTTGGTCCACGTCTCGATGGACGGGTTCTCGTCGCCGACGTCGGCCTTGAGGGTGATGCCCCAGTGGTCCTTGATGTTGGCGACCCGGGCGAACACCTGGAAGCGGGTGTCGCCGCCGGCGTACCCGGTGGCCATCGTCTCGGTCTTCTTCTCGGCCGCACCCTTGAGCAGGTTGTCGACCTCGGAGTCCATCGAACGACCGAACGGCGAAGGCATCCAGTCCATCGCCGACAAGAAGCCGAAGTAGCGGGCACCGAGGGTGAACCGGACGCTGTGGGCCACCTCGGCCCAGGCGTCGGGACGAACTCGCACCCACATGTCCTTGCCGGGCAGCACGTGCGTCTCGATGATGGCGTCGCCCACGAGGGCTGCGAGCTGCTCGAGGATCGGGTCGCGGAGCGGATCGGGCTCGCGAGCGACGACGACCTCTTCGGAGGTCGCGTCGGGAGCAGCGGCCTCGTCGGTCGCTGCGTCGGTTGCCGCTTCGTCGGTCACGGGAGTCTCATCAGTCGACGACAAAGGGATCACCTGCCCAGCGGCTCGCCATGTCCTCGTTGCCGATGCGCTCCTGGAGCAGCACGACACCCTCGAGCAGTGCCTCGGGCCGCGGCGGGCAGCCCGGCACGTAGACGTCGACGGGGATGATCTGGTCGACGCCCTTGGTCACGGAGTACGAGTCCCAGTAGGGGCCGCCGCAGTTGGCGCACGAGCCCATGGAGATGACGTACTTCGGGTCGGGCATCTGCTCGTAGAGCCGCTTGATGGCCGGAGCCATCTTGTCGGTGACCGTGCCGGAGATGACCACGAGATCGGCCTGACGGGGGCTCGCCGGCAGCGGGATGACGCCGAGGCGCATCACGTCGTAGCGAGGCGACCCGAAGGCGGCGCCCATCTCGATGGCGCAGCACGCCAGGCCCCATTGGTAGACCCACAGCGAGTATTTGCGGCCCTGGTTCAGTAGCTTGCTCAGCGGCTTGGGGATCTTCCCAGCCTCCACGAGACCTAGACCCACTTGAGGACCCCCTTGCGCCAGGCGTAGATGAGGCCGAGCAGCAGGATGAAGACGAAGATGCCCATCTCGATGAGCCCGAACAAGCCGTAGGCCTCGAGGCGAGTGGCCCACGGGAAGATGAAGACGGCCTCGACGTCGAACATGACGAACAGCAGGGCGAAGACGTAGTAGCGCACCTGCGACTGCGTCCACATCGACCCGACGGGGTCGACACCGCTCTCGTAGGTCATGTGCTTCTCGGGCTGGCGACGGGCCGGCCGCAACAGATGGCTGCCGGCGAGCAGTGCCCCGACCAGGCCCGCGCCAACGACGCCGACGATCAGGACAGCCAGGTACTGCCGGAGGAAATCACTCGCGGTCCACACGGCCTTAGAACTTACTCAGACTCGTGGAGTGGGGCCAAAGTGGAGCGGCCGTCGGCGACGGTCGCCTCGGCCCGGCCACGCTGCCACACTGGGGCGACGAAGGCGCTCGACGTCGAGGAGGACTGTCTGTTGCAGGAGCACCGCATCTTCCCGACCCTCGTGTACTCGGCGTCGCTCGCCGAGCTGGCGGCACATCGGCGTGCCCTCGTCGGCGACGTGCTCGCGTTGGTCGCTGCAACCGACGTCGAGCCAGAGGTCAGCCGGACCCGGGAGCTCCTCACCGATCGACCCGAACCGCACTGGCGCGCCTACTTCGCTGGGCTCGACGGCATCGTCGACCGGGTCGCATCGGACCTTCATCCGCGGTGGACCCATCGCACAGCTCACAGCTGGGGCTTGGTCTTCCGTTCGACCGACGACTGGCCCTCGAACTTCCGTTCCCTGCACGCGCACGCGCAGGCCACGTTCTCGACCGTCTGTTACCTCGACGTGCCGCCCGAGCTGGTCGACGCTGGGGCAGGGGGCACGCTGTTGCGCAACCCGCTCGCGAACGTCCACCACCGCTACTACGACGTCGACTACATCCGCTTCGATCCCGTCGAACTCGGTGTGGTGGTGTTCCCTGGCTTCCTGGAGCACCTCCCCGAGCGACCCGACGGGCGGGTGGAGTTCTCCCGACCTCGGGTTGTCGTTGCCACCGACTTCTGCTTCTACTGACGGCTCGCGACCGTCGAGCCGTGGCGACGGCGATAGACTTCGACCGATGGTCACCGCCGGCGAATCGTACCCACCGTTCACGTTGTCCGATCAGGACACCGCGGCCGTCGGCTCCTCCGACATGGCCGGCTCGTGGTTCCTGCTCTACTGGTATCCGAAGGCCGACACTCCGGGCTGCATCGCCCAGGCGGAAGGCCTGCGGGACCAGTACGAGGCGTTCCAAGAACTCGGCTGTCAGGTATACGGCGCCTCGTTCGATCCGCCGGCGGTGAACGCAGCGTTCCGGGTCCGCTACGACATCCCGTTCCACCTGCTCACCGACGAGACCCACGAGCTGGCCGTTCGGCTCGGTGCTGCGACGGAGACCGCGTCGGTCCCACAGCGGATCGCCCATCTCGTCGACCCCTCGGGCACGGTGATCC
>CALMLJ010000008.1 GCA_937868025.1 uncultured Acidimicrobiaceae bacterium | reverse complement strand
CCGACGAACACGATCGCGACGATCGGGAACGACGGCGGAAGGTTGAACATGGCCGAGGCGACCAGGCCCGCCCACACCGCACCGAGTCCGATCGCCGTGCCGATCGCCACGACCGCGCTCGGTCGCGCGGTGATCGCGATGGCGGTGGCGGCGGGGGAGACGACGAGCGCGAACAGGAGGAGCGTCCCGACGACCTGCACGGCCATGGTGACGACGAGCGCCAGCATCACCATGAACGCGATGCCGAGCGCCCGCACGGGAAGCCCCTTCGCCTCGGCGACCTGGGGAGTGATCGAGGCGAAGAGCAGCGGTCGGGCGATCGACGCGACGGCGACCAGGAGCACCACGGTGAACGCCGCGAACGTCACGAGTTGGTCCGACGAGATCGCGAGCAGGTTGCCGAACAGCACGCTGGTGACGGTGTTGGTGCTGCGGGTCGCGAGCGAGGCGAACAGCACGCCGAGCGACGTGGCGAACGCCAAGATGGTGCCGGTCGCGACTTCGCGACGATCGACGCGCTTGCCGAGCGCTCCGATGGCGAGCCCGCCGGCGATGCAGAACACGGCGAGCCCGAGGGTGACGGGCGCTCCGATCAGGACGGCGCCGGTGGCGCCCGGAAATCCGATGTGGGCGAGCGCGTGGGCGGCGAACGCGTCGCGGCGGATGACCACGAAGTACCCGATGAGGCCCGACGCCAAGGCGACCAGGGTGCCGCCGATGAACGCGTTGCGCATGAAGTTGGTACCGAGGATGTCGAGCCAGTTCGACTGATATCCGATGTCGGCGAGCAGGGACATGTCAGGCGTTCCTCGTGAACAGATCGCCCTGCGGCGTGCGGACCACCCTGATGGCGGTGCCGTACAGGTGGCTGAGGAGCGTCTCGTCGACGACGTTGCCGATCTCGTCGTAGTGGGCGTGGCCGTCGAGCAGGTAGACGGCGCCCGTCAGGATCGACAGCAGCGGGTTGAGATCGTGGGCGACCACGAACATGGTCATGTCGGTCGACGCAGCGAGCGAGCCGAGCAGGGCGACGATGTCGTGCTGGCTCCGCAGGTCGAGGTTGGCGAGCGGTTCGTCGAGCAGGAGGAGCTCGGGTTCGTGCACGAGGCCTTGCGCGATGGCGACCCGCTGCTGCTGCCCGCCCGACACGGTGGACATGCGGCGGCGTGCGAACGCCTCGGCGCCCACCGATCTCAGTGCCTCGTCGACGAGCTGGCGGGTCTCGTCGCCGCCCCGTCGGAGCCCCCAGCGGGAGCCGGTGAGGCCGAGCTCGACGAGGTCGCGGCACCGCACGGCCTCGCCGATGGCAGCGGTGTAGTTCTGCGGCACGTAGCCGATGCGAGGGTTCCCGCGGCTCGGCGTCGAACCCAGGACCTCGATGTGGCCGGTGGTCGGCGTGAGGAGCCCGAGCAGCATCTGCAGGAGCGTGGTCTTGCCCGACCCGTTCGGGCCGATCACCCCGACGACCGACCCGGTCGGCACGGTGAACGTTCCGTCGGACCAGATGGTGCGACCCTGCCGGACGATGGAAACGCCGTCGAGAGATGCGGCTGCGGTCACGCCCCCAGGGCGGTTGCCAGCGCCGTCAGTTGGTCCACCTGCCACGTCACGAAGCTAGTGGTCCCCGGAGGCACCGTTTCCGTGACGTCGACCACCGGGACGTCGGCGTCGTCGGCGACGCCACGAATCTGCTCGGGGGTGGGGCCCTCGGTCTGGGTGTTGTAGACGAGCACGTCGATCTTGTCGTCCCGCAACGACTGCTCGAAGTCGGCGATGTCGGCGGGTGACGGGTCGGACTCGTTGAGCGCAGCGTCCTGGTAGCCCTTCGGTGTGCCGTTGGTGAGGCCGAGCGCGTCGGCCATGTAGTCGAAGACCGGCTCGCTCGCTGCGAACGTCTTGTCGGATGCCACGGCCGTGATCCGGGCGATGACGTCGTCGTAGGGCTTCATCGACGTCTGCCACGCGGTCTGCTGCTCGTCGAAGTAGGCGGCGGCATCCGGCGCCAGTTCCTTCAGCTCCGCCGTGACCGCCGTCGAGATCTGGCGGACGTAGTCGGGGCCGTACCAGATGTGGGGGTTGTCGCCTTCCTCCAGTCCGACGACCTTCCCGCCGTCGACGACCGCCGGTTCGGCATCGAGGTTGTCGACCGCCTTCTCCGCCCAGTGGTCGTAGTCGAGGCCGTTGACGACGACGAGCTGCGCCTCGTCGAACTTGGCGGTGTCGGCCGGGGTCGGCTCGTAGTCGTGGGGGTCGGCCGACGAGCCCTTGATCACGGTGGTCACCTCGGCGCAGTCGCCTCCCAGTTGCTCGACGATGTCGCCCCACTGGTCGACGGTCACCACGACCGAGACCGGCTCGGTCGGGCACGACCCGGCTGTGGACGAGCTGTCACCGGTTGCCGTGTCGGAGTCGGAGCCGCAGCCGGTGCCCAGCGCTGCGAGCACCAGGACGGGGAGCATGAGTCGTGTGAGCTTCATCGGGTTCGACCTCCAGGTATGGGTATGAGACGCATTCCCATTCCCATAGAGTCAAGCCCGCTCCACCGGGAACCGTCAAACGCCGACGCCGGTGGGGAGTGCCCCGCTACTGACAGACGGCGCAGAGGCCGACGAGATCCATCTGGTGGCTCGACGCTGCGAATCCCCGGGACGCCGCGAGCTTGTTCAGCTCCCGGGTCACACTCGTCTCGACCGATGCCGGGAGGGTGACGTCCTCGACGGCCCCGCACGACGAGCAGATCAGGTGATGGTGATGGTGTCCGCTCAGCTCCTCGGACAGCTCGAAGCGGGCGAATTCGTCCTTGGTCACGATGCGGTGGACGATGCCGGCCAGTTCGAGAATGGCGAGGTTGCGGTACACCGAGCTCTGGGCGAGTCCTCGGTCCTGATCCAACACGTCGGGGATCGACACCGGTTGTGGCGCGGCCGCCAGGATGTCGACGAGCTCTCGTCGGCGGGTGGGGTAGGTGTGGCCCAGCGCTCGCAGACGAGACGCCGCAGTGGCGTGGAGGTCGGATGGGGGTTCGGTCGATGCGTGTCGGGCCATGGCGGATCGGTTCCCTCACGTTGGCCGCGGGCCGCGGCGGAACTGACCCACCCTACCAATCCGTGAGAACCGTTCCTGGCCCCGGCCGGCGCCTGGGCTCGGCCCTCCAGCCGGCCTCAGCACAGTACGGCCTCAGCGCAGTACGGCCTCGACCAGCCCGAGCTGCGCGGCGACGTCGCGCAGCGGCGTTCCGGGCTCGATGGCGTCGAACCCCGGCTTCGTCGGTGCGCCGGGTTTGGGCCGCACCACGGCGTCGTCGCCGCAGTAGCGGATCGACAGGGCCCGGCGGGTCGTCGCCGTTGCGTTACCGCTCGCGGCGTGCAGCGTGCGGGCGTGATGGATCGTCAGATCACCGACCTCGAGGTCGTAGCCGACGGTCGAGGGGTGGTCGATCGTGTGGTCGGGCGGCGCGTCGCCGTCGGTGCCGGGGATCGGGTCGTCGATGACGAAGAGCGTCGGGCGATAGCGCCGTTCGGTTGCGTGGGATCCGGGCATGAACCGCAACGCTCCGGCGGACAGCGGCGCCGGGTCGAGCGGCACCCACATCGTCGCGAGCTGACGGCCCTCCACGTGGAAGTAGCCGTCGTCGGTGTGCCACTTCGTCGACACCTCCGAACCGGGCTCCTTGACCAGAACGCTGTCCTCGTAGAGCCACACCCGTTCGCTCCGCAGGACCGCCGCCGCGAGCGCCGGCAGGATGCCCTCGGTCGCCAGCGCCTCGAACGCCGGGTGGGTGCGCCAGTGGTCGACACCGGCGCGGAATCGGGCGCCACCGGAGTCACCGGCGAGCGCGCTCAGGTCGGCGAGCTCCGCTGACGGCAGGGCGTCCACGGCGGCACTCGCCGCTGCCAGCGTGTCGGCCGACAC
>CALMLJ010000007.1 GCA_937868025.1 uncultured Acidimicrobiaceae bacterium | reverse complement strand
TTGCTCGCCGCCAACTACGGCGTCTACGGCCCCGCGTACGAGCTGCTCGAGGCGCAACCGGTTCGGCGGCCGAGCGAGGACTACGCGTCGTCGGAGAAGTACGAGGTCCGCCGCTGGGACCTCGACGAGCCGCAGTCGATCGCCCCGCTGCTGCGCCGGCTCAACGAGATCCGTGCCGCCCACCCCGCGCTCCACTCGGATCGTCGCCGGGTCTTCCACCACTGCGACGACCCCGGGGTGCTGGCATGGTCCAAGCGCTCGTTCGACGGGCGCGACGTCATCCTCGTGATCGTCAACGTCGAGGCCGACCTGACCCGGTCCGGGATGGTCCGTCTCGACCTCGACGCGCTCGGCCTCCCGCCGGGCGCCACCTTCACCGTCGCCGACCTCCTGAGCGGCGAGATCTACCAGTGGCAGGGCGCCGACAACTACGTCGCGCTCGATCCCCATCGACGGGTTGCCCACGTCTTCGAGGTCACGGCCTCGGAAGGAACCTCATGACCGCAGTGCTCCGCCCCCCGACGCCCCCGTCCCCCAAGGTGCCCCGGCCCGCCCCGGTGCCCGCGTTGGTCGGCACGGCCGACGACCCCGAGTGGTACCGCAGCGGGGTGATCTACGAGATGCACGTCCGGGCGTTCGCCGACAGCAACGGCGACGGCATCGGCGATTTCCCCGGGCTCACCGCCCACCTCGACTACGTCGCCGAGCTCGGCGTGACGGCCATCTGGCTGCTGCCGTTCTACCCGTCACCGGGTCGCGACGACGGCTACGACATCGCCGACTACATGTCGGTCAACCCCGACTACGGCACCCTCGCGCAGTTCAAGAAGTTCCTGAAAGCTGCTCACGATCGTGGCATCAGGGTCATCACCGAGCTGGTCGTGAACCACACCTCCGACCAGCACCCGTGGTTCCAACGCGCCCGCCGTGCCCCGGCCGGCTCGCGGTGGCGCAACTTCTACACGTGGTCCGACGACGACTCCCGCTGGCCCGACGCTCGCATCATCTTCTCCGACACCGAGGCGTCCAACTGGGCGTGGGACCCGGTGGCCGGCCAGTACTACTGGCACCGCTTCTTCAGCCACCAGCCCGACCTCAACTACGACAACCCCGAGGTGCAGACGGCCATCACGAAGGTCGTCGACTTCTGGCTCGGCATGGGCGTCGACGGACTCCGCCTCGACGCGGTCCCGTACCTGTACCAGCGAGACGGCACGAACTGCGAGAACCTCCCCGAGACCCACGCGTTCCTTCGTGGGCTGCGCCGCCACGTGGACGCGAACTTCCCCGGCCGCATGCTCCTCGCCGAGGCGAACCAGTGGCCCGAGGACGCCGCGGAGTACTTCGGCGACGGCGACGAGTGCCACATGAACTTCCACTTCCCGCTGATGCCGCGGATGTTCATGGCGCTCCAGATGGAGCACCGCACGCCCATCGTCGACATCCTCGAACAGACGCCGGCCCTCCCCGAAGGCGGGCAATGGGCGACGTTCCTGCGCAACCACGACGAGCTGACGCTCGAGATGGTGACCGACGAGGAGCGCGACTACATGTACCGGGCCTACGCGAACGATCCGCAGATGCGCATCAACGTCGGCATCCGACGACGGTTGGCGCCGCTCCTGGGCAACGACCGTCGTCGGATCGAGCTGCTCAACGCCGTGCTGTACTCACTGCCCGGCACGCCCGTCCTGTACTACGGCGACGAGCTGGGTCTCGGCGACAACGTGTACCTCGGCGACCGCGACGGTGTCCGGACCCCGATGCAGTGGAGCCCTGACCGCAACGCCGGCTTCTCCACCGCCAGCCCCCACCGCCTCTATCTGCCACTCGTCGTCGAACCCGGTTACCACTACGAGAACGTCAACGTGGAGGCCCAGCAGTCCAACTCGGCGTCGTTGCTGTGGTGGATGAGCCAGCTGATCTCGCTGCGCAAGCAGCACGACGTGCTCGGCCGGGGGTCGGTGCGCTTCCTCGACCCCGACAACCATCGTGTGCTGGCGCTGGTGCGCGAGCTCGACGGCCATCCGCCGTTCCTGGTGGTCGCGAACCTCTCCCGGCACGCCCAGCCCGTTGAGCTCGACCTGTCGGAGTACGCCGGTCGCCGTCCCCGCGAGGTGCTGGGTCACACGTCGTTCCCGCCGATCGGAGACCTGCCGTACTTCCTGACGATCGCGCCGTACGGGTTCTACTGGTTCTCCCTCGAGGCGGACGAGGGCGCGGTCGATGCCGACGCCCCGCTGCCCCGACTCGACGTCGCATGGCCCGATGCCCTGCAGCGTGACCGTCGTGGTCTCGAACGAGCGCTGGTCGCGTTCGTGGGGCGGAGCCGCTGGTTCGCCGGTCGCAGTCGGGGACTTCGGTCCGCCACGATCACCGACACCGTGCGGCTGGGGTCGTCATCGGACGGGGCGACCACGCTCCTCGTCGTCGACGTCGCTCACCGCGACGGTTCGTCGGACAGCTACCACGTGCCCGTGGTGGCGGCCGACGCTGCCCCGCCGGGAGCCGTCATCGCCGAACTTCCCGACGGACGTGTGCTGGTCGACGCCATGGCGTCCCCGGTGGGTATCACCGACCTGGCCTGCGCCACGACGCAGCGCCGGATCAAGGGCGATCGTGTCGAGCTGCGCGGCGCCGCCGGGCGCACCCTGCGCGCCGCGCTCGCCGACGGCGCTCCCGCCCGCTGGGCGGGTCGGGAGCAGACGAACAGCTCGGCGTTCCTCGGCGACGCCGCGGTGATCAAGCTGATCCGCCGCATCGAGGACGGCACGAACCCCGAATTGGAGATCGGCGGGTTCCTCACCGACGAGGCCGCCTTCGCGCACTCGCCACCCGTGATCGGATCGTTGGAGCTGCGACGCGACGTCGCCCGGAACGGGTCGGACCCCGAGCCCGGCACCATCGCCGTCGTCACCGAGCTCGTGCCCCACGACGACGACGCCTGGACATCGACCGCCGACGAACTGGCTCGGTTCTTCGACCGCGCCATCGGATCGGGCGAGAAGCGTCCCGACCCCGTGCGATGCGCCGACCTGCTCGGCGTGGC
>CALMLJ010000006.1 GCA_937868025.1 uncultured Acidimicrobiaceae bacterium | reverse complement strand
GAGCCCTTCATCACACCGAACGACGACTTCTACCGCATCGACACGGCGTTCCTCGCTCCACGGGTCGCCCTCGAGGACTGGCGGCTCGAGATCACCGGCGCCGTCGATCGTCCCCTCACCCTCGACTACGCCCAGCTCCTCGACCGCCACATCGTCGAACGGGTGGTCACGCTGTGCTGCGTGTCGAACGAGGTCGGCGGCAACCTGATCGGCACGGCGAAGTTCATCGGCGTGCCGCTCGCCGAGCTCCTGGAGGAAGCCGGGGTACAGGCCGGTGGGACGCAGGTTGCGATGACGTCGGAGGACGGGTGGACGTGCGGGTTCCCCACGGAGATCGCGATGGACGGCCGGGACGCACTCGTCGCCGTCGGCATGAACGGGGAGCCACTGCCGACCGAACACGGGTTCCCGGTCCGCCTCGTGGTGCCCGGGCTCTACGGGTACGTGTCGGCGACCAAGTGGCTCCGCAAGATCGAACTGGTCGGCCTCGACGACTTCGACGGCTACTGGATCCCCCGGGGCTGGTCGAAGGACGGTCCGGTCAAGACACAGTCGCGGATCGACGTCCCGAAACGTGGGGCGGACGTGGCCGCCGGCCGGGTGGCGGTGGCCGGCGTGGCCTGGGCCCAGCATCGCGGCATCGAGAAGGTCGAGGTCCGCGTCGACCAGGGCGACTGGGTCGAGGCCCGGCTCGGTGACGCGTACAGCATCGACACGTGGCGCCAGTGGGTCTACGAGTGGGATGCCACCCCCGGCGACCACGAGCTGCAGGTGCGTGCCACCGACGGCAACGGCGACGTGCAGACCGCCGACCAGGCGTTGCCGGCCCCCGACGGCGCGACCGGTCACCACACGGTGGTGGTCAGCGTCAGCTGACGGTTCGGGCCGGCAGCGCGGATCAGGCCACCGTGCCGATCAGCGCGCCGATCAGGGCGGTCACTGCCATGGCGACGCCGCCGCCGACGAGCACCCGGATCGCGGCGCGGCCCTGTCCGGCACCGCCGGCGCGGGCGCCGACCACCCCGAGCGCCCCGAGCGCGACCAGACCGACGACGGCCAGCACCCAGCCCGACGTCGACGCGAACCCGGCGAGCAGCGGCACGAGCGCCCCCAGGCAGAACGCCAGGGCCGACGTCACCGCGGCCTGGACCGGCCTCGCCCGAGCGGTCGGCTCGAGGCCGAGTTCGTCGCGGAGGTGGGCGCCCAGCGCGTCGTGGCGGTGCAGTTGTTCGGCGACCTCGGCCGCCAGTTCCTCGTCGAGCCCTCGGCTCACCCAGATCTGGGTCAGTTCGCGTTGTTCGGCCTCGGGGAACTCGGCGAGCTCACGACGCTCCTTCTGTTCGTCGGCGTGTTCGGCGTCGCGCTGCGAGCTGACCGACACGTACTCGCCCGCCGCCATCGACAGGGCGCCAGCGACGAGCCCGGCGGTGCCGGCCGTGACGACCGCCCCGCTCGTGGCCCCGCTCGCTGCCACGCCGATCATCAGCGACGCGGTGGAGACGATGCCGTCGTCGGCGCCCAGCACGGCGGCGCGGAGCCATCCGGCCCGGTGGGACCGGTGGTTCTCGGTCATCTGGGCGGGCCGAGGTTGGGTGTGATGGCTGCGGGGCACGCATCAACCCTACGATTGCCGTTGTGTTTCGCGCCGGACTCAGGTCAAGTTCATCCCGATGAAGATCTCCCCGTCCGCGCCACCCGTCACCGAGCCGACGTCGTCGGGGCGTTCGCGGTTCCTCCCCGTCGCCGTGCTCGTGGGGTTGGCGCTCGTCGCCGGGTGCTCGTCCAGCTCTGATTACGAGGCGGCACCGCGGAAGAAGGAGCAAGCGACCGAGATCCCCCGTTGGATCCGTGACGGCGTCCGCATCGCCCGGGCGACCAAGGCGGCTCGCAGCGGCGGCACCGGCGTCAGCCAGGACCTGCCGTCGCTGGTCCCGCTCGGAGGCGGTGCGGCGTCGGATTCCGACACGCCCCCTTCGAAGGACGTGGTGGTCGGGGCGCTCACGGGCGCCGGTCTCACCGCGCAACAGGCCGGGTGCATCTACGACGGTGTGTCGGCCAATCCGCAGACCGCGAAGGACGTGACGGCCCTGCTCAAGGGGCTCGCCGGGGCGAGCACGGCGACGGCATCGGCCGGCACGCCGGCAGCGTTCGATCCCGCGACGCTCCCGGGCCTCGCCAACCTGTCCCAGGAGAGCACCACCCGCCTGGTCCTCGCCATCGCGCCGTGCCTCGACCAGGCGGCGTTGCTGGGCCTCCTCGCCGCGGGTCAGGGCCTCGGCACCGGGGCGGGCGGCACCGACGGGATCGCAGCCCTGCTGAGCTCGGCGCAGGGGCTCGACCTCACGAAGTTGGCCGGCTTCGACCCCAACGCGATCGCCACCGCAGTGGCCGGTGCGCTGGGCTCGGACCAGGTCCGTCAGATCCAGGCGCTGCTCGCGACGGTCGGCACCACCGGGGCCGAGCTGCTCAACAACCCGCTGTTGACGCTCGACATCACCAAACTCGACCTCAGCACCCTCACCCAGGAGCAGATGCCGCTGTTGGTGCTGGCGCTCCTGAAGGGCCTCACGAGCGACCAGCAGGGCCAACTGATGAAGCTCGCCCAGGTGAACCTCGACCAGCTCAACATCAAGATCGACCCCGACAAGCTGAAGCCCGAGGAGATCGGCACGCTGCTCCTCATCCTCGCTCCCCTGCTCGCCGGGGCGATCAAGACGACACCGGTCACCGTGCCGCCGGGAGGTGACCCGAACCAGGTCTACATCCCGCCGGGCGCCGACCTGTCCAACCTGAACCCCCTCATCTTCCTGAACCGCGACGACGTCATCGCCCAGTTCCAGAAGCAGGGAATCGATCCGGCGTTGGGCGGGTGCATCTTCGACGGTCTGTCGGATCTCGCCCCATCGACGATCGCCGCGTTCTTCTCACCCGACGCGGCGCCCGCCGCCGCCGGTTCGGTGCTGCTGATCGCGGTCAGCTGTCTCGCTCAGGGGCGATAGCCGCAGGACGCCAACGCCGTCCTCAGACCGCGGCGGTGCCCGAACGGTCGATGACCGTCGAATCGGTGCCGAGGTAGCCACTGATGACACGCTCGTTCGTGAGCACGTCATGGGGGGTGCCCTGGGCGATCACCCCGCCGAGCTCCAGGGCCACCATCTCGTCGCACATGGACCGCAGGAGTGGCATGTCGTGCTCGATGACAACGAGCGCAGCGCCCGTCTCGTCGCGGATCCGCATGAGGAGCGGGGCCAGGGCCTCGGCGTCGCGCTGGGCGACGCCGGCCGAGGGCTCGTCGAGCAGCAGGACGACGGGATCCGCGGCGAGCAGGCAGGCCAGCTCGACGATGCGGCGCATGCCCGTCGACAGCTCGGACGTGAGTTTGCGGCGGTGTTCAGCGAGGTTCAGGAGGTCGAGGATCTCGTCGACACGGGCAGCGGTCACGAGCTCGGCCTCGAAGCTCGCCGGCTGGTGCAGCACGTCCGCGACCATCGAACGGTTGAGCACGTTGCGCTCGTAGGCGACGGCGACCGTCTCGGCGACGGTGAGCGACGGGAACAGTCGGGCCTCCTGGAACGACCGGCCCATGCGCCCGCGGGCCCGTTCCCACGGCGCCCAGTCCGTCACGTCGACGCCGCGCAGCACCAGACGGCCGGCGTCGATGCGGTGGAACCCCGAGATGCAGTCGAGCAGGGTCGTCTTGCCGGCTCCGTTCTGTCCGACCAGCCCGAGGATCGTGCCGGGGTGGACGGTGAGGTCGACGTTGTCGACCGC
>CALMLJ010000005.1 GCA_937868025.1 uncultured Acidimicrobiaceae bacterium | reverse complement strand
GCGGCCCTCGGCGAGATCGGCGCTGTTCCACGCCCGCTCGAACGCGGCGTTGAACTCCGGTTCGTCGAGCGCACGCTCCACGAGATTCAGGCCGATCTTCGAGCCCTGTAGCGACAAGGGCGCCAGGTCGGCCGACCGGCGGGCGAGCGCGACCGCGACGTCGAGATCACCGCGGACCTGGGTGAAGCCGAGGCGCCACGCGTCGTCGCTCGTGAAGGTCTCCGCCGTGAGCACCATCAGACGCGCCGCCCCGAACCCGAGGTTCAGGGCCAGCCGCTGCAGCGTCCAGTGGTTGACGACCAGGCCGAGCTTGCCCGCCGGGATGCCGAAGTAGGCGTCGTCGGTCGCGACCCGGATGTCACACGCGAGGGCGAGCTGCATGCCAAGGCCCATGCAGGCACCGGAGATCGCGGCAAACGTCGGCACCGGCGCGGTGGCGATGCGCTCGAGCACACCCCGGAGTCGGGTGTCGAACGACTGGTCCTCCAGCTCCTTGAGATCGGCGCCGGCACAGAAGTGCCCTCCCTCGCCGCGGAACACCACGGCAGCGGCGCCGTCGGCCACGGCGGACGCCACGGCGTCGTCGAGGCGGTGCAGTGCGTGGAGGTTGAGCGCGTTACGGCGCGCCGTGCGGTCGATGGTGACGACCGCGATGCGGTCCGCCACCTCGTAGCGGATCGGTTCGACGGCCTCGCTGCCGGCGGTGACCGAGCCGGTCACGGTTCGATGGTGAGAACGAGATCGCCCTCGGTGACCTGATCGTCGGGCTTCACCGCGATCGACGTGACGGTGCCGCTGATCGGCGCCTCGACGGGGATCTCCATCTTCATCGACTCGAGGATGACCAGCTCGTCGCCCTCGCTGACGGTGGCGCCGACCTCGGTGCGCACCTGCCACACGTTGGCGGTGATCTCTGCGGTTACGTCCATGGGAGTGGGATTCCTTCTGCTCGACGGCGATCGATGGGTCCGCCCGAAGGCGGCGACAGTACAGCGTCAGACGGGCATGACGCCGTGCTTGCGCCAGGGGCGGAACACCTGCTTGTTCCGGTTGGCGTTGAGGCCCGCGATGATCGCAGCGCGGGTGTCGGCGGGATCGATGACGTCGTCGACGAGCGCGTGGCCGGCGGCGACCCACGGATCGATGTTGGCGCGGATCATCTCGGCGAGCTCGATGCGCAGCTTGTCGCGCTCGGGGCCCTCGGGCGCTTCCTCGAGCTGCTTGCGGAACGCGATGTTCACGACCCCGTCGGGGCCCATGACCGCGATCTCGGCGGTGGGCCACGCCACGAGGTAGTCGGCCTCGTAGGCACGACCGTTCATGACGAAGTAGCCGGCGCCGTAGCTCTTGCGGAGGATGACCGAGATCTTCGGGACGGTCGCTTCGCTGATGGCGAACAGCATCTTGGCGCCGTGGCGGATGATGCCCTGCTTCTCGACGACGGTGCCGACGACGAAGCCGGGCACGTCGTGGAGGAACACCAGCGGGATGCTGAACGCATCGCACAACCAGACGAACCGGGCCGACTTGTCGGCGGCGTTCACGTCGAGGGCACCACCGAGCACCTTGGGCTGGCTGGCGACGATGCCGACCGACTCGCCGTCGAGGCGGGCGAACCCGCACACGATGTTGCGGGCCCAGGCGGCCTTGATCTCGAAGAAGTCGCCGTCGTCGACGATCGCCTTCACGACCTTGACCATGTCGTAGGCCCGGCGCGGCGCGGTCGGCACGATCTCGTAGATCTCCTCGGCCCGGCGGTCGGCCGGATCGGAGGTCTCCTTGCGGGGTGCGGGCGTCGTGTTGTTGGACGGGAGGAACGACAGGTACTTCTTGACGGCGTCGAGGCAGGCGACGTCGTCGTCGACGGCGAGATCGGCGACGCCGGACACCTTGGTGTGCACGTCGGAGCCGCCCATCTCCTCCTCGGTGACGTCCTCACCGGTCGCGGCCTTGACGAGGTGCCGACCGGCCAACGCCATCGAACTGATGCCCTTCACCATGACGATGAAGTCGGTGAGGGCCGGGATGTACGCGGTGCCGGCGGCACAGTGCCCCATGAGGGCTGCGACCTGGGGGACGACCCCCGACAGCGTGACCTGCTCACGGAAGAGGGCGCCGGCGCCCGCGAAGGTGGATCCGGTGCCGCTGCCGACGCGGGCGCCGGCGGAGTCGAGGAGCCACACGACCGGGATGCGCTGTCGAAGCACCAGCTCGCGCAGACGCGTCACCTTCTGCTCGTTCACCTCGCCCATCGACCCGGCCATGATCGTGAAGTCGTAGGCGACGACCGCCACGGGTCGGCCGTCGACGTTGCCGATGCCGGTGATGCAGCCGTCAGCAGCGAACGAGCCCTTCGAGGCCAGGCCCGGATCCATGTGGTCGGCCAGCATCCCGTACTCGACGAAGGTGCCGGGGTCGAGGAACAGGTCGAGGCGTTCTCGCACCGGCAGCTTGCCGAGGCTGCGCTGCCGCTCCACTCGCTCGGGTCCGCCCATTGCGAGGGCCGTCTCCTTGCGCTGGGCCAGGTCGGCGACCAGCGGCCCCCAGTTGTATCGCTCGTCCACCTCGGTCATGGCGCAGCAACCTAGCGCCGCTCGACGATCAGCGGCCGGTCCAGACGGGGTCGCGCTTCTCGAGGAAGGCCGTGATGCCCTCCGCCGCATCCTCGAGCGACGTGTTCAGCGTGAGGAGCGGATGCAGCTGGGCCAACGAGTCCGCGGCGTTTCGCCCCCACACCGAATAGAAGGAGTCGCGGCCCATCTTCATGACCGACGGCGACTTCGATGCGAGCAGCGCCGCCGTCTCCGCCACGGCCCCGTCGAGGTCGGCCGCCGACACCACGCGGGTGAGCAGGCCGAGCGCGTCGGCCTCGGCAGCGTCGATGCGGCGGCCCGTCATCATGAGCTCCAACGCCTTCTTCGGCGGCATCGACCGCGTGAGCGGCACCGTGATCATGTAGGGCCAGAGCCCGACGTTGATCTCGGGGGTGGCGAACGTGGCGTCGTCCGACGCGATCACGAGGTCACACGCCAGCGCCAGCCCGAAACCGCCGGCGAGGCAGAACCCACGCACCTTCGCGATCGTCGGTTTTCCGAGCCCGTAGAGGTCGAGGAACAGCCGGGCGAGTTCGCCGCGGGCATCGTGGACCTCGGCGTAGGACGCGTTGTCGGCCATACCGCCGAGGTCGGCGCCGGCACAGAACGCCTTCTCCCCCGCGCCGGTGATCACGACGGCCCGAACCGTCGCGTCGTCCTTCGCCGCGGCGACCGCGGCCCGGAGTCCGGTGATCACATCCCACGACAGCGCGTTGCGCCGCTCGGGGCGGTTGATCGTCAACGTGAGCACACCGTCGGCGCTCGAGGCCAGGAGTTCGTCAGACATGCGCCGCACGATAGTCACAGCGGGCCGGGCCGCCGCCGGTGCACGGCCTATGCTCATCGGGCATGGCTGCCCTGCTCACGCTGCTCGCGATCGTCGCCGGCGGAGTCGTGGGGCTCACCCACGGCGGCCGGATCGACCGGATCCTCGAGTACCGCCCTCAGCTCTGGCCGGCGCTGGCCGGAGGATTGTTCCTCCAGCTCGTCATCCGTGTCGCCGGCCTCGACGGCAGCCTCGCCGTCGTGCTCGAGATCATCAGCGCCCTCGCGCTGCTCGCATTCGCCGTCTCGAACGTCCGCCTCGGCGGCATGGTGCTCGTCGTCGCAGGCCTGTCCCTCAACCTCATCCCGACCGTCATCAACTGGGGCATGCCCACCAGCCGCGACGCCCTGGTGACGGCGGACATCATCAAGGCCTCCGATCGAGGCACCGTGAAGCTCGAAGGTGCGCGACACGTCGCCACCGACGACGACACCCTGACCTGGCTCGGTGAGACGATCGCGCTCCCCACCGGCCAGGTCATCTCGTTCGGCGACACCCTCCTGCACTTCGGTTACCTCTTCGTCACGGCCTCACTGCTCCGCGGTCGTGTCCTCCGCAATGACGGCGGAGGCGACTACCGCCGCCGCATCGCGCCGCTGGGCCAGGGGCCGGCGCGCCGTCACGGCCCCGGTCTCCATCCCTCCCGCCTCGATCCCCGCGCCATGGCAGCGGCGCGCCGAGCGCGGGGCGACTCGGGGGCCGGTCCGGAGGAGGCGTTCGATGAGGACGAATGACAAGCTGGACGACGTGACCGCCTCCGATGATCCCGTCCTGATCCGCCGAGCCCAGGTCGCCCGGTGGAGCGCGATGGCCAAACGGGCGGGGTACCTGACGATCCTCGTGGCCATGATCGTGTTCGTCATCGGATTCGCCACCGAGTTCGGTCCGGCCGTCACCGGCATCATCGTGGGGTGCCTCGTCGCGTCCGCCGTGCTCCTGATCCCCGCACTCATCTTCGGGTACGGGGTCAAGGCCGCCGAGCGCGAAGACGCCGGCGAGCCGTTCCGCTACTAGTACACCGGCATCGACACCGGCTGCCCCAGCCACTGCGCCTCGAACGTCGCTGCCGGGAGCGGGCGCGAGTACAGGTAGCCCTGCACCGACCGGCAGCCCAGACGACGGAGTTCGTCGGCCTGCGCCTGCTCCTCGACCCCCTCGGCGATCACACCGAGACCGAGCGCAGCGGCCAGCTGGATGGTGGCCTCGACGATGGCGTGATCGTCGGGGTTCTCGCAGAGGCCGGCGACGAAGCTCTGGTCGATCTTGAGCGCCTCCACCGGGAACTGCTTGAGGTAGGCGAGCGACGACCATCCCGTACCGAAGTCGTCCACCGACAGGTGGACGCCCAGCTTCCGCAGCGCCTGCATCGTGCAGAGACTCCCCTCGACGTCGCGCATCATCGCCGTCTCGGTGATCTCGAGCCACAGTCGTGACGGGGCGAGCGACCGGTGCTCCAGCTCGGATCGCACCGTGTCGACGAGCCGTTGGTCGCCGAAGCGCCGAGCCGACACGTTGACGCTGATTCGGAACTCCGGCGCCAGCTGCCCGGCGGCATCCCAACCCTCGAGATGGTGCACCGCTCGCCGCATTGCGAGCGTGTCGATCTCCCCGATCAGGCCAACGGCCTCCGCTGCATCGACGAAGTGGCCGGGAGCGAGCATTCCCCGCGTCGGGTGGTTCCACCGCACCAGCGCCTCGGCCCCGATCAGTTGGCCGCTCTCGAGGTCGACGACCGGTTGGAAGAACACGTCGAACTCGTCGTGCTCGATCGCGAACCGCAACTCGCGTTCGAGGGTCAGTTCCGCGTTGCGTTCGTCGCGCATCGCCCCGTCGAAGCGGACGAGCTGACCGCCTCCCGACTCCTTGGCGCGGTACATCGCGAGGTCGGCGTTCGCCACCACGTCGTCGGCCGTCTCCCCCGGGATGTGCCGAGCGCACCCGACGCTCGCCGTGACCCGGATCTCGCGGAACCCGACCTGGGCGACGAAGCTCAGCGTCTCGGCGACCCGAGCCGCCAGGTCGTCGACGATGTCGTCGTCGGGGGACCGGGCGATCACGAGGAACTCGTCGCCGCTCAGACGCGCCACCAGGTCGTCGACGCGGACCACCTCCGACAACCGCGACGCGACCAGACGGAGGATCTCGTCGCCGGTCGTGTGCCCGTAGGCATCGTTGATCGACTTGAAGCGGTCGAGGTCGACGAAGATCACGGTCGTGCCGGCCTCGGTCGCCGCCCATTCCTCGAGACGCCCGATCGCCTGCTTGCGGTTGGCGACGCCGGTGAGCTGGTCGTGGTGCGAGTCGAACACGGCGCGTTCGAGCGACCGCTGGATCACCTCGATCGCGCTCGCGTCGTTGAAGGCGAGCGATCCGTGTTCCGCCAGCGACTGGAGGAGGTGCTGTTCCTCCTCGTCGAACCTCCGGCCCGGTTCCCACGACATGGCGACCAGCGTCCCGACCGCGACGCCGTTGCGACGGACGGGGGTCGCCATCGCCGTCGTGACACCGAGCGCAGACCAGCGTTCATGGGAGTCGGGCGACGTGGGGTAGTCGTCGGCGACCAGGAAACGGTTCTCGGCGATCGACCGCCCGGCGATCCCCTCGCCGATCGGGACCCGCTCATTGGTGCGTTGCAGGATGCCGTCCTCGCCGACCACGGCGACGAGCGCGGCGGTGTCGCCGGACGACTCGACGAGTCGCAGGCCGATGATCGTGGACGGCAACAGCTCGGCGGCCGACGCCGTGATCGAGTCGAGCACCGTCATGATCGGCGCCCGTTCGGAGATCGATCGTTGAATCCGGAACAGGTGGTCGAGGACCCGCTGCCGTTGCGAGAGGCTCTCGACCAGTCGGGCGTTCGAGCGCGACTGCGCGGCGATCTCGTCGTGCAGCTGCCGCTCCACGGCGCGGGCCTCGTGCAGTTCGAGCGCAACGCCCAGGGTGCGCGCCATCGACCGGAGCAGCGTCACCTCGACAGCGCTCAGCGCGTCGCTGAGACGGCCGACGGCCAACCGGTCATCGGTGCCGGAGCGGGGAATCGGGACGACCGTGACGTGGATCGATCCGTGCCCTCCCTCCTCCACGACGCTGGAACCCGGTGGAGCCGCGAGCAGCGCCGAACGCAGGTCGTCGTCGTTGAGCCCGAGGGCCTGTCGCACCGAGCCGTCGAGCACGACCAGCGCGAACTCGGCATCGAACGACTCGGCGACGCGGTCGAGGGCCAGCGAGATGCGGCGGACGTCGTCCTCGCCGTCGAAGACCGAGGTGAACTCGGCGAGTTGCTGCGCCATCCACGCAGCGGCGACGCTCATCCGAACGCCAGCAGCACAACGGTCAGGTTGTGGAAGCCGGTGCTCCCACTCGTGCGTGCGATCTCGCCGTACGTGTAGAGGCCCGCCACCGGGCAGCCCGCCCGCCCCGCCAGACGGTCGACCTCAGCGACGAGCCCGTCCCCGCCGAGCACGGTGCGGCGAGCGGCGCAATCGAACGCCACGACGGCGAGCGGCGCCCGGCCGCCGAGCGCGTCGAGGCAGTCGTCGGCCGCAACGTCGATGGCACCGAGGGCCGACTCGAGATCGCCGTGCATCAACCAGACCAGGCCCCCTGGCGGAACGGTCGCGCCCATGGTGAGGGTGCGGGCCGTCTGGTCGGCACCGACCACGGCCCGGGGCTCGACGCGTGTGCGACGAGCGACGCCGAGCGGGCGGGCCCGAGCGAAGTCGGCGAACCCGTCCGGGGTATCGAACAGGTCGGCGGGAGCGTCGTGGTGGCGCAGGTAGGCGTCGAGTGCCGGCCGCTCGCCGAGGGTGGTGACGACGTCGCGGCCGCTCGCTGTCACGACCTCGGGCTCGCCGTCGGGATCGAAGCCGTGCCCGACGCCGATGCCGATCGGGCCCGTCGAGGTGATCGCTGCAACGACGATCACCCCGCTCGTCGCGACGATGCCGGTCTCGTCCTGGCGGAACAGTGTCGGATCGAACTGCAGGTGGGCGCCACACGCTCCCCCGCCGACGAGTGGGATGGCGGCTCCGACGGTGTCGTACGCACCGCGGATCACGTCGTCCTGGTCGATGTCACTGCCGTCGGAGAACACCACCATCACGGTCGAGGCGAGCGGGTCGAGCTCGTCGGCGCAGCGGGCAGCGGTCGCGGCTGCGGTCCGGGCGTCCCCGTCGACGATGGGAGCGATCGCCGTGCGGCACCGGACGCCGGCCCCGCCGAGCGCGACGAGCACCACCGAGTCCTGCGCCGGCCCCGTGTGCGACAGTTCGCCCCGCGAGGTGCACCCGACGAGGGAGACGCCCGGCGCCAGATCGGCGATCGCCGCTGCCGCAGCGGCGGGGTCGAGCGACGCCGACACGTACATCATCACGAGCTCGGGGCGATCGGGCAGGTCCAACTCGCCGTACGCCATCGCCACGGCGGTCCGTGCGTCGGTGTGGCCGGCGTGACCGACGCGTGCCCACCGCTCAGCCGACGCGGGCGCGGGCGCGGGCGCTGACGCTGCGGTCGTCCCCAACGGCGTCATGATGGTCATCACTCCAGATATCGGCCGATCCGCTTCGATTCTGAACTAGCCGAACGGGTCGATCGTGGCGATCGACCACCCACCTGGGGCCGGTACGAGCCCCACGTCGACCCCTCCCTGGCCGTTGCCGAAGAAGCAGCTGGCGGCATCGAAGTTGCCGTCGTCGCATCCTCGGTTCTTGGCGTCCGGCAGGGGCGAGGCCGCGAAGAGCTCGTCGAGTTCTGCCGGCGGCGCGAGATTCAGCGCGCCGGCGCCGGCACGATCGCCCGAGGTCCACACCGAGAACAAGGCGGTGCCGGCCGCTGCGGGCGACGGGAACGTGGCCAGGATCGGCGCGGCGGTGGTCGGCGGGACGGTCGGAGCGCCCGTGGTCGACTCGACCACCGACGTCGACGGATCGCTCGTTCGAGCGACCGTGGTGGCTGTCGCTGCGTCGTCCGCGTCGGAATCCGACGTGCACGAGGTCGACACGAGTGCGAGGGCGACCAACGCCGGCACGATGAACGCGGGCACAGCGAACGCCGCGGCCGCCGGCCGCCGGGTTCGGGAACGGGGATGCATCACGGCAACGGTACCGACGAGTCCGCCCCGCCCCACCCTGACGGCAGGTCGGTCCTGCGGGGCCTCGCAGCACCTCTGGTAACTTCGAGGTCTCTATGCGCCTTCCAGCCGCCGAACGCCGCGAGCAGCTCCTGACCGTCGCCGTCGACGTGTTCGCGAGCAACGGCTTCCACAAGACCTCGATGAACGAGGTGGCCGAGGCGGCCGGGGTCACCAAGCCCGTGCTCTACCAGCACTTCGCGTCCAAGCGAGCGCTCTACCTCGAGCTCTTGGCGGAGATCGGCGCCGAGCTGCGCGACACCATCGCCAAGGCAACCGCCGACGCCTCCGGGCCGCGCCAGCAGATCGACCTGGGCTTCACCGCCTACTTCGGGTTCATCGCCGACAACGTCAACGCGTTTCGGGTGCTCTTCGGCGACAGCACTCGCCGCGACGAGGAGTTCGCCGACGAGGCCCGCCGCGTCGAGGCGTCCATCGCCGAACTCGCGGCGGAGCTCATCAACGTCGAGGGGCTCTCCTGGGAGCGCCGGCTGCTGCTGGGCAACGGCATCGTCGGGCTCGCCGAGGGCGCGTGCCGCTACTGGGTCACCAACGACGTCGAGGTCGATGCCGCCACCCTGGCGGCGCAGGTCAGCCAGTTGGCCTGGGCGGGTCTCCGCGGTGTCGGCTGACGGCGTCGGCTGACGCTGTCGACGCTCAGTCGTCCTTCAACGCCACGGCGTTGGGGGTGACGTTCATCTTCGGCACGTAGGCCTCGGCCTCGAGGTCGTCACGGGCGAGGCCGGCGACATTGGCCCGCATCAGGTCGCGGCAGCTCCCGCACGGGCCGTAGTAGGGCTCCGTCACGGCGACCTGGCACCGCGGGCACTCGAAGTCGAGTAGATCGGAGTCGAGAACGTCGGCGTCGGCCATCGCCCCAGCATCGCGCGCCGGGAGCCGGGCGCGCGACGATGTGCGCGACCATGTGTCGGTGAATCACGACGAACGAGTCAGGAGCGTCGTCTCCGCCGTCCGGGCCGCCGCAGCGTCCGCCGGTCCCGCACACATCGACAAGGGTGGCGTCCACCACGTGGTGCCGTTGCCCGGCGATCGCCGCTTCTCGAGTCGGTCGATCGACACGTCGGCGCTGACCAACATCTTGGAGATCGACGAGACCGCCCGCACGTGCACCGCCGAGCCCGGTGTGACCTTCGAGACCCTCGTGCGGGCCACGCTGCCCCTCGGGCTGGCACCGACCGTGGTGCCCGAGCTGCGTGGCATCACGCTCGGCGGCGCCGTGGCCGGCTGTTCGGTCGAGTCCATGTCGTTCCGCTACGGAGGGTTCCACGACTCGTGCATCGAGTACGAGGTCGTCGGCGGCGACGGCACCGTGCACACGCTGTCCCCTACCCGGTCGCCCGAGCTGTTCGAACACGTCCACGGCAGCTACGGCACGCTCGGCATCCTCACCAAGCTCACGTTCCGCCTGGTGCCAGCGGGGAGGTACGTCGCCATGACCTACGCCCACTACTCGACGGCCGTCGAGTTCGAGGCGGCCCTGGCCGAGGCGTGCCGACTCGACGTCGAGCACGACCACGACCTCGTCGACGGGATCGTGCACGGGCCCCGCCACCTCACCCTGTGCCTCGGCCGGTTCACCGACGACGCCGCCGGCGCGGAGCCGTCGTCCTATGTCGGCGAGCACATCTTCTACCGGTCCACCGAGAAGCGGCGTACCGACCTCCTCACGTCCGAGGAGTACTTCTTCCGCTACGACGCCGAGTGCCACTGGCTCACCGCGACGGCGCCGCCATTGCAGTGGCGGTGGGTGCGCAAGGCCTTCGGCAAGTGGATCCTGGGGTCGACCAATCTCATCGGTTGGTCGAACAAGTTGGCGCCCATCCTGCGGCGGGTGAACCGCCGTCCCGACCTCGTCTGCGACATCTTCCTGCCGCAGAACCGATTCGCCGAGTTCTGGGCCTGGTACTGCCGGGTCTTCGACTTCTGGCCGCTGTGGGTCGTGCCCTACCGGCCCGCGTCGGTGTACCCGTGGCTCGGGCCGCACGTCCGCGCCGGCTTCGCCGAGGGCGACCTCTTCATCGACTTCGCCGTGTACGGCAAGCGCAACGTCGAGCGCACCCGCGACTACTCCGTGCTCCTCGAGGACGAGACCTACGACCTCGGGGGCATCAAGACCCTCATCGGTCGCAATCACTACACCCGCGAACGCTTCTGGGAGATCTACGACCGTCC
>CALMLJ010000004.1 GCA_937868025.1 uncultured Acidimicrobiaceae bacterium | reverse complement strand
ACGTGTCGACCGGGGAAGCGGCGCGGCGGCAGCGCTCGGTGCGTCGGCAGGCGTCGAGCGCTCGTGGCTCGTTCCGACCGGCGATGTCGACGAGTTCATCCTCAGCCGCCTCGTCGATCCGAACGGCAACAGCGGGCGAAACGTGGTCGGTTCGGCCCTCGCTGCGGTCCCCGGGGCCGGGCTGGCCGCCTCGGTGCTTGGTCTCGGTGACGGCTACCGCGCCGTCATCTACGAACGACCCGAGCCCGAGCGAGTCGGGGTCGTGGCGGGCGCCTCGGGATCGGTCGACGCCGATGCCCGGACCGAGATCCCCGACGTGGCGGTGACTGCGTCGGCAGCGACGGGAGTGGTGCTGGGCGTCAGTCGTTCCTCGGTGGACGGGTCGGTCTCGATGCGCATGTCGACCGGCCTGGTGGCCTCGGCGACGGCGGGTCGCACCGGCTCCGACATCGACTGGACGGGAACGACAACGCTCGTGGTCGACCGATCGGGCACACCGCTGTCGTTGTCGACGGTGGCGACCATGGCTGATGACCGATGGGTGGAGCAGCAGCACGGGGTGATCGACCTCACCGCCCCGGCCGTGAGGTCGGCCGCCCGAGAACTCGTGGATGCCGTGGGCGCAGCGGCGACCGACCCCACGCAGGTGTCGGAGCGTGTTGCCGGCGCCCTCCGCGACGTCATCGTCGCCGGTGCCGTGCACGAGTCGACCCGCACCGATCGCTACGCGGTCGTCGACCCCGTCTCCTACGGAATCGAGCTGCCGGTGGGCTCGGCGGTCGTGGCGAGCGAACGGCTCCGACTCGAGCGCTGATCCGGCTCGAGTGCTGATCGGCTTCGAGCGCTGATCGGCCTACAGCTGGCGGCGCCGGACCTTGCCGAGCGCGGTACGGGGCAGCGAGGTCGCCAGCTCCAACGCACGAGGGGCGCACCACGCCGGCAACTCGGCCTTCACGAGCTCGCGCAGCGCTTCGAGCGACGGCGGTTCGGCGACGTCGACCGGCACCACGACCGCTGTGACGCGCTGGCCCCACTCGGGGTCGGGTCGCCCGATGACGGCAACCTCGGCGACGCGGGGGTCGGCCGCCACCAGTCGCTCGACGGGATCGGGCCACACGTTCTCGCCGCCGCTGATGATCAGGTCGTCGGCGCGACCGGCGACGGTGAGCCTGCCCGTCGTCGGCTCGACCGACCCGACGTCACCCGTCCGGTACCACCCCGCCGCGTCCTTGGGGTCGGAGCCGTCGCGGTAGCAGCGCAGCATCGACGGGCCCGACAGGGAGATGGCGCCGTCGTTGCCGACCATGAGCCCGACACCGTTGAGCGCCAAGCCGTCGTAGACGACCCCGGCACCCGACTCGGTCATCCCATAGGTGGCGACCGTGTTGGCGGGCCGATCGGCGGGAATGGCCGAGCCGCCGAGCAGGATGCGTCGGAACAGCGCGGCGTCGATGCGGCGCAGTGTGGTGGGTACGAGCGAGACGTGCGTCGCTCCCGCCAGGGCCGCCAGCTCGACGTCGGCGGCATCGAACGACGGGTGGACGACGAGGCCGGTGCCGCACAGGAGCGCCCGGGTGATCACCGAGAACCCGCCGATGTGGTGCAGGGGGAGGCAGGCCAGCCAGGTGCTGTCGGCGTCGACGCCGAGATACGTCGTGGACGCGTAGGCGGCGAAGAGCAGGGCGTCGTGGGTCAGCACCACCCCCTTCGGGGTGCCGGTCGTGCCGCTCGTCGGCATCACGACGGCGTCGCCGGCTTCGGTCGGGCGACCGTCGAGCCGACGGCGCTCACCGTCGGACTCGATGATCGCGTCCGGTTCGAGCGCCTCGATGATCGAGGCCCGCCAGGAGCGGGGGAGGCGGGGGTCGAGGGGGAGGACTGCGTCGCCGGCGTCCCACACCGCCTGCAACGCTGCGACGAAGGCCGGTCCGCCTTCGATGTCGATCGCCACGAGTCCGGCCACGGCGCGAGGGTACTTCCCCGTCTCGAAATCCGGAGCGAACCGTGCGGCCGACCGATTGATCCGAGCCAGAATTCGGGCAGTAGGGTCGCGGTCCGTATGAGCACGACTCCGCCACCACGCCCGACCCGCGTCCTGGGGGGTTCGGTCACCCCGGCCCGCCCCGTCGGCAAGATCGACGACCCCACGCGCAACAGCATTCGGCCGGCGCTCGAGTGGGAGTCCCTGCCCGACACGTCGCACCCCGGCCACGTCGGCGAATGGCGCGACATCCGCTACGAGATCGGCTTCCCCGAGGGCACCAACGGCGGCATCGCCAAGATCACGATCAACCGCCCCGAGGTGCGCAACGCGTTCCGCCCGCAGACCCTGCAGGAGCTCACGCGGGCCTTCGACATCGCCCGTGACGATCCCCGTGTCGGCGTCATCATCCTGTGTGGTCAGGGCGACTACGCCTTCTGCTCCGGTGGCGACCAGCGCATCCGCGGCAACGACGGCTACATCGGCGACGACGAGCTGGCGCAGCAGGGCATCGGCCGGCTCAACGTGTTGGACCTGCAGATCCAGATCCGCCGCACCCCCAAGCCCGTCGTGGCCATGGTCGCCGGCTACGCCATCGGCGGCGGCCACGTGCTCCACGTCGTCTGCGACCTCTCGATCGCCGCCGACAACGCCATCTTCGGCCAGACCGGCCCCAAGGTGGGCAGCTTCGACGGTGGCTACGGCTCGGGCCTCCTGGCTCGCAACATCGGCCAGAAGCGGGCGCGGGAGATCTGGTTCCTGTGCCGGCAGTACGACGCCGTGCGCGCCTACGAGATGGGCCTCGTCAACCAGGTCGTCGAGCTCGAGGCGCTCGAGGAGGAGACGGTGCAGTGGTGCACCGAGATGCTCGACATGTCGCCGATGGCGCTCCGTATGGTCAAGGGCAGTTGCAACGCTGCCGACGACGGCCTCGCCGGCATCCAGCAGCTGGCCGGCGACGCGACGCTGCTCTTCTACCAAACCGAAGAGGCGCAGTACGGGCGTGACTCGTACAAGAACAAGGAGAAGCCCGACTTCAGCCGCTTCCCCCGGCGGCCGTAGGTGACGGCTCCTGTCGGCGCGAAGCAGCCGAACCGCTGGGTGCTCGGCGCCCGGCCACGGACGTTGCCGGCCGCCGTCGTGCCCGTGTTCGTCGGCACGGCCTGCGCGTTCGGTTACGCCGACACTGCGGCGGTGATGGACTCGGAGCCGCCGCAATACATCTGGACCCGCGGGTTCGCCGCGATCAACTGGGGTCTGTTCGTGCTCGCGATGATCGTGGCGCTGGCGCTCCAGGTCGCGACCAACTACGCGAACGACTACAGCGACGGGAAGCGCGGGACCGACGACCCGTCCAAGCGTGTCGGACCGCCACGGCTGGTCGGGAACGGCTTGGCCACGCCCGCCGAGGTCAAGCGGGCGATGATCCTGGCATTCGGGGTCGCCGGCGTGGCCGGTGCGATCCTCGCCTGGTTCGTCGGCTGGGAACTGATCCCCGTTGGGATCGCCGCCGTCGCTGCGGGCTACTTCTACACGGGAGGGCCGAAGCCCTACGGCTATCTCGGTCTCGGTGAGGCGTTCGTGTTCGTGTTCTTCGGTGTCGTCGCCACCGTCGGCTCGACCTACGTGCAGCTCGAACGCCACCCGTTCTCACTGATGACCGGGGGAGCGTGGGCCCTGTCCATCGGCTGCTCGGTGATGGTGGGCTGCCTCGCGACCGCGATGCTCGTCGTGAACAACCTGCGTGACATCCCCGGGGACACGATCTCGGGCAAGCGCACGCTCGCGGTGAAGCTCGGCGACCAGCGCACTCGGATCCTCTACTGCGTGCTGCTGACGCTCCCGTTCCTGATCCTGCCGTTCGTAGCCGGCCTCGGTGGGCGGCCGGTGGGCTCACTCGCGTTCGCCGCGATCATGGTGGCGGGAACCCCCATCAAGACGGTGCTCGGCGGCGCTCAGGGGCCGGCGTTGATCCCGGTGCTCGGTGGCACCGGACGAGTCCAGCTCGTGTTCGGCGCGCTCCTCACCGCCGGCCTCATCATCTCCACGTACATCTGACCGGCGCGGAGGGGGTTTTGTGCTGCG
This sequence comes from uncultured Acidimicrobiaceae bacterium, assembly GCA_937868025.1. The sequence goes on along the minus strand of CALMLJ010000004.1, from coordinate 13,778 downwards.
AGGAGCGACGCCAGCGTCGCTCCTCGCACTACAAAACCCCAGGTGTTAGGCGAGCCAGGCCGAGATCAGGTCGGCGGTGAGCTGGGGCTGCTCGAGGTGCACGGTGTGGCCCGCACCTCCGACGATCGCCAGGGTCGCGTGGCCGCCGATGCCGGCCGCCAGTCGCTCGGCGAGCGCGGCGAACTTGGTGTCGTCCTGACCGGCGATCACGAGCACCGGCATCGTGAGTTCACCGAGGCGTGGCCACAGTGGTTCCTGCGTACCCGTCCCGGCGAGGCGCAGCGAGGAGGCGAGGCCCCGGGCCGAGTTCGTGCGTCGTTCGGCGACGTAGCGGCCGTGGGCGGGGAGGCCGGCGAACAGCGGCAGTGCCAGCCACTCCTCGACGAAGGCGTCGACGCCGATCGCTTCGATGTGCGTCGCCAGCGCGTTGTCCGACGCTCGGCGAGCCTCGCGTTCGGCATCGTCGTCGATGCCGGCCGTCGCGCTGATCAGCACCAGTCGCCCGACCCGCTCGGGGTGGGCCAGCGCCGTGTGGAGCGCGATGCGGCCACCCATCGAGTAGCCGACCACGGCCGCGGGTCGCTCCGGGTCGATGGCCTCGGCAACGAGGTCGGCGGTCGTCCAGAGATCGGCGTGCACCGCGCCGGCGGCGCCGTGACCGGGGAGGTCGAGCGCAGCGACCTCGCCCAGCGTGGCGAGCGATTCGCCGAGGCGACCCCAACACCGGCCGTTCTGACCGAAACCGTGCAACAGGACGACGGGGGAGGGGCTGCTCATCGCCGGGAGACCGTAGCCGTAGGCTGCCCGGAATGGTTCCCGACACCCCCGCCCCTGACGTTTCCGATGCGGGAGAACCGGCCGCCGACAACGCCGGGATCACCTTCTGCGCGACCCTCGTCGACCAGTGGGTCCGGCATGGCGTGCGCCACGCCGTCGTGTCACCGGGCTCCCGCTCGACCCCGCTGGCGTTGGCGTGCGCGAACCACCCCGGGTTGCGCACCCATGTGCACCACGACGAGCGCTCGGCCTCGTTCATGGCGCTCGGCATCGGGCTCGCCACCCGGGTTCCGGCCCTGTTGGTCACGACGAGCGGCACCGCCGTCGCCGAACTGCACGCCGCCGTCGTGGAGGCGCACCAGGCGTGTGTGCCGATGTTGGTGTGCAGTGCCGATCGGCCTCCTGAGCTCCAGGGCGTCCACGCCCCCCAGACGATCGACCAGACCCGCATCTTCGGCGAGGCCGTCCGCTGGTTCGTCGAGCCCGGCCCGCCGTCCGACGACTTCCGGCAGGCGTGGCGGCATCTGGCCGCCGACGCGTTCGGAGCGGCGATGGGGGCGACGCTCGGTCACCCGCCCGGGCCCGTTCATCTGAACCTCGCGTTTCGCGAGCCACTCCTCGGACCGCTCGGCCAACTGCCCGATCCGCTCGACCTCGAACCGTCGGTGCCGGCGCTGTGGGGCCTCCTCGACGAGCAGCTCGGGCAGCTCGCCCGGGCCATGTCGGGGACGCGCGGCGTGATCGTCGCCGGCGATCGGGCCGTGGTCGAGGACGGTGACCGCGAGGCGATCCACACGCTTGCCGTCGTCACCGGCTGGCCGATCCTGGCCGACCACCTGTCGGGTCTGCGCGGCGACGAACGCGCCGTCACGGCGTTCGACTCGATGCTGCGCGTCGACGAGTTGGCCGCGGAGCTGCGCCCGGAGTTCGTGTTGCGCATCGGTGGGCTGCTGGCGTCGCGTGTCACCAACGAGTGGTTGGCCGCGTCGGGTGCAACGCACGTCGGGCTCGACCGGTGGGGCGTCATCCCCGATCCCGATCACGTGGTCGGCGAACGGCTCGTCGCCGACATCCTCCTGGTGTGCGATCAGCTCGCCCAGGCCTCGCCCGCCCCGGCGCCGGAGGAGTGGACCAGCCGGTGGTACGACGCCGAACGCTCGGCGCGGCGGGCCATCATCGAGGAGCGGGCGGGCGAGCCGCTCGTCACCAACACGGCGCTCACCAAGGTGCCGCCCGGTGGCAATCTCGTCGTGTCGTCCTCGATGCCGGTGCGTGATCTCGAGTGGTACGGCGACCGGCGGGGCGACATCGCCGTGTACTCGAACCGCGGGGCCAACGGCATCGACGGGGTCACCTCGACGGCAGTCGGGGTTGCGCTCGGGAGTGGCAAACCGACCGTGCTGGTGATCGGTGACGTCGCCTTCGTCCATGACACCAATGGGCTGCTCGGCATGGGTCGACGCGAGGTGCCGCTGTGCATCGTGGTGATCGACAACGACGGCGGCGGCATCTTCTCGTTCCTTCCCCAAGGGACGGAACTCGACCACGAGCGGTTCGAACAGCTCTTCGGCACGCCCCATGCCGTCGATCTCGAGTCGTTGGCCCGGGCGCACGGCCTCGATTTCGTGCGGACGTACCGGCACGACGACATCGTCGCTGCCCTCGAGAAGTGGGTGGCGTTCCCTCGGCCGCTGGTCGTGTTCGCCCGGAGTGAGCGTCGGCGCAATGTCGTCGACCACACCGCCATCAACGCTGCGGTCGCCGAGGCGCTCAGATCCGTGTGATCGACCCGAGGGTGGCGGCGAATTTGGCCTGCGTCTCGGCGAGTTCGCTGCGGGGGTCGCTGTCGGCGACCACCCCGACCCCGGCGAACAGGCGGGCGGTCGTTCCGTCGATCGACGCGCTGCGGAGACCGACGGCCCAGGCGCCGTTGCCCGCGGCGTCGACCCAGCCGACGGGGCCGGCGTAGCGCCCGCGGGGGTCGGGTTCGAGTTCGGCGATCAGGTCGAGGGCGGCCTCGCGGGGGAACCCGCCGACGGCGGGCGTCGGGTGCAGCGCGGCGACCAGCTCGAGGACCGATGCCGGCGGCTCGCTCAACCGGCCCTCGACGAGCGTGGCGAGGTGCTGGACGCTGCCGGCGGCGACGACTGCGGGCGCCGGGGCGGCGTCGACGAAGCTCGACCAGCCGAGCAACGTGTCGAGCACCATGTCGATCGTGATCTGGTGCTCGGCGCGGTTCTTGGCCGAATGCAGGAGCTCGGCGGCCTGGCGCTGGTCGATCTCGGGATCGCCGCTGCGCGGGGTCGTGCCGGCCATGGGGTGGGCGCGGACGACGTCGCCGAAGCGCGACACGAGCAGCTCGGGGCTCGCCCCCACGAACCCGTCGACGTCGAAGCGGAACGCGTGGGGATGTGCCGCCGCCAGACGATGTGCGACCTCGTGGGCGTCGAACGGTGCGTCGGCGGTGACGACCAGTTCACGCGCCAGGACGACCTTCTGGAGGTCGCCTGAGGCGATGCGCTTGGTCGCCTCCTCGACGAGGTCGCACCACTCGTCGGCACTGATCGTCGATCGGATCGACAGTTCCGTCGGCCCCGCCACCGGTTCTGTCCCGCGAAGCGATTCGTTCTGCACGCGTTCGCGGGACACAACGGGTGGGGAAGCGATCTCCGTGACCCAGTGAGTGCCCTCGGCCGTCGACACGTGCACGAGTGCAGGGACGACGAAGGTCGCTGCGGCGTCGCGGTCGAAGGGTAGCGCGGCAAACGCGACCGGGCCGGAGGCGGGGCGGTCGCCGACGTCGGAGGCGGCACCGGGAGCAACGGCGGCGAGCGCGGCGGTCACGACGTCGAGGTGCTCGACCCACGGCGCCGGGACCTCGATGCGGAATGCCTCGCCCCACCCCCGCAGCTCGCGGCGCGGTGAGAGGAACATGGTCGTCGGCAGGCCCGGGGCGTCGGGACGACCGTTGGCCCGCCGACTGGTCGCCTCCATCAGGTGCGGTCCCGGGTCCCGCTGAACAGCTGGCTGATGCCGACGGTGAAGAGCGACCGCCGCGCGTCGGCGAAGCCGTGGCGCCGCAGCGACGACACCATCTCCTCGGGCTCGGGCAGGTACGCGACCGACTTGGGGAGGTAGGCGTAGGCCTGCTTGTCCGACAGGAGCCCACCGACCAGCGGCACGACCTTGCCGAAGTAGATGCCGTGCCCGAAGCGGAGGAGCGGGTTGGGCGGCTGTGCCACGTCGAGGAGCGCGATGCGGCCGCCGGGGCGGACCACACGGGCCAGCTCGGCGAAGAACCCGTCGAGCTCGACCAGGTTCCGCAGCGCGAAGCCGCACGTGACGCCGTCGAGCACACCGTCGGCCAGCGGCAGACGCAGCACGTCGGCCTGCGCCCGGGGGAAGTTGCGAGGAGCGGCGGCCAGCATCCCGAAGCTGAGGTCGAACCCGAGCGGGACCATCCCCTTGCGCTGGAGCTCGAAGCAGAAGTCGCCGGTGCCGCACGCCAGGTCGGCCACGACCGAGCCGGGCACGAGGCCGAGCGACGACACGGCCCGCTGGCGCCACCCCACGTCCATCCGGAACGTCATGAGGCGGTTCACGAGGTCGTACCGCGGCGCGATCGTGTCGAACATCGACCGGACGGCGGCGATCTTGGCCTCGCCCTGCGGGAGGGCCGGATCGGCGGTGGGGGACGCTGGGGGAGTCACGCTGTGAGCCTATGGCCTCGGTGCGACGGCCCTGCACCGGTACCGTGGGGCCGGTGGAATCGGTGTCGCCCCTCGTCGACTGGTTGCGGACCGACGAGGCGAAGTCACGCCTGGCGATGGCCGTCACCCTGTCGGCGACCTCGGCGTTCCCGGTCGCCCTCCTCGCGCTGCGGGCACGACTGGGGGACGGGCTCGGGTACCGATTCCTCTTGTGGAACCTGTTCCTGGCCTGGATCCCCCTCGGCTTCGCGTTCGTCGCCGAGCTCGGCTGGCGTCGGCACTGGTCGCGCCGGAGCCTCCTGTGGCCACTGTTCGGGTGGCTGCTGTTCTTCCCGAACGCCCCCTACGTCATCACCGATGTCATCCACCTGCGGAAGAACGAGTTCTCGCCGCTCTGGTTCGACGCGCTCATCCTGTTCTCGACGGGCCTCGCCGGCCTGCTCGTGGGGTTCGTGTCGCTGCGCATGGTCCAGCTGATCGTCAACGCCTCGTTCAGCCGTCGCATCGGGTGGGTCGTGTCGGTCGGGGTGATCATGCTGAGTGGCTTCGGCATCTACCTGGGCCGGTTCGGGCGCTACAACAGCTGGGACGTCCTCTCGAGCCCCCGCAACCTGCTGTACGACGTGCAGTCGGTGGCGTTGAACCCGGTGTCGAACGGGCGGGCGATCGCCATCAGCGTCATCTTCTCGGCGTTCCTCGCGGTGACGTACCTCGGGATGATCGCGCTCGGCCAGCTCCGGCTGCCGTGGCGCCCGCCGGCCCCGTTTCCCGACGAATCCGAGAAATCTTCCTGAACCTGTCGATCGGCGTGTCGCCCGTTCGTAGAGAGTGCAGGAACCGGTACGGTGCCGGTCCTCACAGGAGGAGATCCCCATGAAGCAGTACATGCTGTCCGTCCACCACGACTCGACCGATGCGTTCGAGGGTCGCGACCTCACGCCCGAGGACTTCCAGCGCATGTACGAGCAGGTCGACGCGTTCAACCAGGACCTCACGTCGAGCGGGGCGTGGGTGTTCGGCGGCGGGCTCACGCTGCCCGACACCGCAACGACCGTGCGTAACAAGGACGGCGAGCTGCTGCTCACCGACGGTCCCTACGCGGAGACCAAGGAGGTCCTCGGCGGGTTCTGGGTGATCCAGGTCGCCGATCTCGACGAGGCGCTCGAGTGGGCCAAGAAGGCCTCGCTGGCGTGCGAGGGCGACGTCGAGGTGCGGCCGTTCCAGGAGGAACCCGAGGACTGATGCAGCGCGACCTCGAGCGGATCTTCCGGGAGGAGCGGGGTCGGGTCACCGCCACGCTCATCCGCCTCTTCGGCGACATCGACGTTGCCGAGGAGGCGGTCCAGGAGGCGTTCGTGGTCGCGACCCAGCGGTGGCCCGAGACCGGGCTGCCGCCGAACCCGGGCGGCTGGATCCTGACGACGGCCCGGAACCGGGCGATCGACCGCGTCCGGCGTGAGTCGACACGCCACGACCGCCACGTGGCCGCCCATCGCCTCGCCGAACCCGACGATCGGCCGCCTGATCCCCGAGAGGAGGGTCCCGTGCAGGACGACCAACTGCGACTCATGTTCACCTGCTGTCATCCGGCGTTGGCGACCGGCGCCCAGGTGGCGCTCACCCTCCGCCTGCTCGGGGGCCTCGAGACCACCGAGATCGCCCGGGCGTTCCTCGTGCCCGAGGCGACGATCGCCCAGCGGATCGTGCGGGCCAAGCGCAAGATCCGCGACGCCAACATCCCCTACCGCGTGCCGCGTGACGCCGACCTGCCCGACCGCACGCGGTCGGTCCTGGCGGTGGTGTATCTCGTGTTCAACGAGGGGTACACGGCTTCGGCGGGCGACGCGCTCGGGCGCGACGACCTGTGCGCCGAGGCGATCCGGCTCGGTCGTCTGCTCGCAGAGCTGATGCCGGACGAACCCGAGGTGCTCGGCCTCCTGTCGCTGATGCTGCTGGTCGCGTCGCGTCGTCCGGCCCGGACGGCTGCCGACGGCTCGATCGTCCTGCTCGCCGATCAGGACCGCACCGCCTGGGACCACACGATGGCGGCCGAGGGTCGGGCCCTCGCGGCGGCGTGCCTTCGTCGAGGGGTGCCTGGTACCTACCAGCTACAGGCGACGATCAATGCCGTGCACAGCGAGGCGGTGACGTCGGCCGACACGGACTGGGCCCAGATCGTCCGGATCTACGACCACCTGCTCGCAATCGCCCCGTCCCCGGTCGTCGCGCTGAACCGGGCGGTCGCCGTCGCCGAGGTCGACGGCCCGGCCGCGGCGTTGGCGCTGGTCGACGAGCTCGACCTCGACGGCTACCACCTCGTGCACGCCACCCGCGCCGACCTGCTCGCCCGCCTCGGCCGCGTCGCCGAGAGTGCGTCCGCCTACGAGCGCGCCGAGTCCTTGGCGACCAACGCGGCCGAGCAGCGGTTCCTCCGGGAACGTCGGGCGGCGCTCAGCGGGTGATCCGCAGCACCAACACGGCGATGTCGTCGTTGCGGAGCGCCAACGGCAGGACCGCTTCGATCCGTTCTCGGAGGTGCTCGGCAATCTCGTCGGCGGTGCCGCCCCGCTCGCAGGCGTGCTGCACCATGCGGGCGAGCACGTCGGCATCGATGTCGTGGGGAGGCCGGACGTCGGTCACGCCGTCGGTGTAGAGCACCACCGTGTCGCCGGGGTGCAGCACGGTCGTCACCGGTTGCACTCGGACCGAGTCGAGCATCCCGACGAGGGTGCCGGGGAGCCCGACCGTCTCGAGCGTGCCGTCGGACCGGCAGACGATCGGGAGGGGATGGCCACCGGAGGTGACCTCGAACCGGAACCCGGCAGACGTCGGCGCGAGCGTGCAATAGCTGACGGTGCAGAACGTGCTGCGCCCGGACCGCAACATGGCGTGGTTCAGTTCGCTGAGCACCGCGTCGCCGGTTGCTCCGTGCCACGCCGATGCCCGGATCGTGTGGCGCGCCAGTCCGGTGGTCGACGCCGCCATGGGCCCGGTGCCGCACACGTCGCCCATGACCACCGCAGTGCGGTCGTCCACCTGGAACACGTCGTAGAAGTCGCCGCCGACCTCGGTGCCCTCGCCGGTCGCCCAGTAACGGACTGCGACGTCGACCCCGTCGACGTGGGGCAGGGACTCGGGCAGCAGCGAGGCTTGGAGCGTGCGGGCGATCATCTGCTCGTGCTCGCGGAGTCGCAGGTTGTCGAGCGACGACGCGATCCGACTGGCGACGACCTCGGCGAGCACCAGGTCGTCGTCGGTGTACACCCGCCCGCTGTCGCTGTTCACGAACTGCATCGCGCCCAGGATGCGGTCGCGGCGCACGAGCGGGACGGCGATGACGCTCTGGAGTTCGAATGCCGGTACGACGGCCCGGGCTTCGTCGGACGTGGTCGCCGAGTCGGTGAGCACGTCGGCAAGGACCGGGTAGAACTCGCTCTCACCGGTGCGGATGACCCGTGGGATCATCTCGTCGGCGTCAGGGTCGTACGGGAACCGCGCCTGGAGGTCCCGGGCCGCCACGAGCGCGTCGGGATCGGAGTGGGCGGTGTCGATGTCGGGCAGCCGCGACCCCGTGTCGGGCAGTACGTAGAGGGTGCACCACTCGCCGAGGCGGGGAACCGTCGCCCGGGTCACGTTGTGCATGGCCTCCCGCCGGCTCGATGCGGTCGCCAGGGCGTCGTTGATCTCGGCGAGGAATTCGAGACGATGGCGAGCGATCCGCTCGACTTCGGCCGCGGCGACCGATGCCTCGGCGGCGCGTTCCCGCTCGAGGGCGAGATCGGCGGACTCCTGTTCGAGGCGGCGCTGGTGGGACACGTCCTCGGACACCCCGACCACCCCGAGGAACTGGCCGTCGGTGCCGAAGACGGCACGGTTGGCGACGTGCACACGCAGGGACCGACCGTCGCGGTGGGTCAGGGTGAAGTCGCCGGCCACCGTCTCGCCGGCGCGTAGCCGGGCCCGGGCCGCGCCGGCGTTGTCGAGCTCGTGGGCCGGAACGAGGATGTCATCGGTGCGACGTCCGAGCACCTCGGCCTCGGTCCACCCGAACACGTCCGACGCGGCGCCGTTCCAGCGCACGATGCGCCCATCGGGATCGACGACGATGACGGCGCGGGCCATCGCCTCGATGACGGTGTGGTCGGTAAGTGTCACGTCGACGCTGTCGGGTGGATCGGACTCCGGCAAGGACGGCCTTTCGGTGCGAAACGGGTGCACGTTGTCCCGATGCTTGCCTCGAGCGGGGGCGGCGGTGACATCGGACGTGGGTGGGACCGGCCGGTCTCCCCGATATCTTGGTCAATGTCGCCCGCCGAATGGGCGGTTGTGTCAGACTTTTCCCCGCTCTCATCAGCAGTCCCTACCTGCGCCGTGGGTCGGACGTCAGAACAGCAGGCCGCTCATGCCACTCGGAAACTTCTACAAGCGAGGCTGTGTCGAGGGGATGGAGTTCGAGGTTGTGCTCCTCAACGAGGACGAGCAGGCCTCGTGCAAGGACCAGCTCCGAGCCCTCGGTGTGAAGGTGCGCGACGAGGCGATGCTCGGGCACTTCACGATCCACCTCGACGATCCGCTGCAGTGGGGTGAGGTCGGTTCGATCATCTACGGCGAGATCTTCGCCGACTCGCCCGACCGCCATCACGTCTGAGCGGCTGAGCGGCGTGTCCGCGGCCATCTCGATCCGTGGTCTGACCAAGACCTTCGGCCACACCCTCGCCCTCGACGACCTCGATCTGACGGTCACGACCGGTGAGGTCCACGGGTTCCTCGGTCCGAACGGTGCCGGAAAGTCGACCGCCATCCGGGTGCTGCTCGGTCTCATCCGGGCCGACCGGGGCGAGGTGTCACTGCTCGGCGGCGACCCGTGGCGCGACGCCGCCGAACTCCACCGCCGCCTCGGGTACGTGCCGGGCGACGTGAGCCTGTGGCCGCAGTTGTCGGGCGGCGAAGCCATCGACCTGTTCGGGCGGCTCCGGGGCGGCCTCGATCCCGTGCGGCGTTCGGAGCTGATCGAACGGTTCGAGCTCGACCCCACCAAGCGGGGTCGCAGCTACTCCAAGGGCAACCGGCAGAAGGTCGCGCTGGTCGCCGCGCTCGCCGCCGATGTCGAACTGCTGATTCTCGACGAGCCGACCGCCGGGCTCGACCCGCTGATGGAGGCCGTGTTCCAGGACGTGATCCGCGAGGAGAAGCGCCGGGGACGCACCGTGTTGCTGTCGAGCCACATCCTGAGCGAGGTGGAGGCGCTGTGTGACCGTGTGAGCATCGTGCGCAACGGCCATGTCGTCGAGAGCGGAAGCCTCGCCGAGCTCCGTCACCTGTCCCGAACGGTGGTGCGGGCCGAGGTCGCCCGGCCGGTCGACGGGCTCGCCGACCGGCCGGATGTCCACCACCTGCGGGCCGAGGGGCGGCGGGTGCAGTTCAGCGTCGACAACGGGTCGCTCGACGACGTGCTCCCGCTCTTGGTCGCGGCGGGGATCGAGTCGTTGACCTGCCAGCCCCCGACGCTCGAGGAGCTGTTCCTGCGCCAGTACGACGGCACCGGAGCGGGAGCGGGAGCGGGGACTGAGTCGCAGTGAGGGGATCGTTCGTCGGGTACGGTCCGATCGTCCGGTTGGGTCTCCGCCGTGACCGGGTGCGTCTGGCGGCGTGGGCGTTCGGCCTCTCGATCTTCCCGGTGGCGAGTTACACGAGCTACGAGAGCCTCTTCCCGTCCGAGGCGTCCCGACGAGCACTGGTGGCGAACTTCGGGCTGACCCCGGCGTTCCGCCTGTTGCTCGGTCCGGCCCGTGAGCTGGCTCAGCCCGGAGGGTTCACCGCGTGGCGATCCGGACTGTTCTCCGGAGTGTTCGTGGCCGTCATGGCCATCTTCACCGTGGTCCGACACACGCGGGCCGAGGAGGACGCCGGACGTGCCGATCTTCTCGCTGCCGGTGTCGTCGGGCGTCGGGCGATGCTGGCGTCGGGCTGGACGTTGGCGGTCGGCACGGCGGCGGTCGCCGGCGTGGGGGCGGCCGGGTTCCTGCTGGCGGTGGGCGCTCCGGTTGCCGGATCGGTCGCGATGGGAGCCGCGGTGCTGGCGACCGGTGCCGTGTTCGCGTCGATCGCCGCCGTCGCCGCGCAGTTGGGATCGTTCGCCCACACGGCGAACGGCCTGGCGTCGGCCGTGCTCGGTGTCGCGTACGTGGTGCGGGGGTGGGGCGACTCGACCGACGGGGTGTCGTGGGTGTCGTGGTGGTCGCCGCTCGGTTGGGGACAGCAGCTCCACGCCTTCACGGGCGAACGATGGTGGGTGCTCACGGTCCCGGTCGGGGTCGCCGTCGCCGCGCTGGTGGTGGCCGACCGGGTCCTGGCCCGTCGCGACCTCGGATCAGGTGTGATCGTCGCTCGCCCCGGGTCACCGACTGCTCCGGCCTCGCTCCGAAGCCCGTTCGGGTTGGCCTGGCGCCTGCAGCGCGGTGCGCTGGTCGGCTGGGTCGTCGCGTACGCGATCAGCGGCGCCCTCTTCGGTTCGATCGCGTCGTCGGCGGGCGCGCTCTTGGCCGACAACCCGACGGTCGCGAAAGTCCTGTCCGCCCAGTCGGGCGGCCCGACCGCGGCGTTCGTCGCGGCGATGGTGTCCATCCTCGGCATCGTCGCCGCGGTGTACGGCGTGCAGGCCGTGGCACGGGCTCGGCGGGAGGAGAACGAGGATCGTGTCGCCCCGTTGTTGGCGACGTCCGCGGTGCGGTGGAGGTGGCTCGGGTCGCACCTCGCCTTCGGCCTCGTCGGGTCGGCCGTTGTGGTGTTCGTGGGTGGCGTCGGCGTGGCGCTGACGTCGTCGGGAGCCGCAGGTGCTCCGACCTTCGTGGCGACGGTGGGGGCGTCGTTGGCACAGGTGCCGGCGATCTGGGTGCTCGTCGGGGTCGCCGCCCTCCTCGTCGGTGTGGTGCCTCGCCTGGTCGGCTGGTCGTGGTCGGCGGTGGTCATGGCGTTGGTGCTGACGTTCTTCGGGCCGCTGCTGAACCTGCCCCACCGGGTGTTGGAACTCTCGCCGTTCACCCACCTGGCCAAGGTGCCGGCCGAGTCGCTGTCGGCATCGTCGGTCATCGTGCTGTCGGCGCTCGCAGCGCTCCTGGTCGGCCTGGGCCTCGGGGGTGTGTCCCGCCGCGACATCGGCTGAGCGGGCCAGCGGCTGAGGTCGGTCGCCCCCGAACGTCAGCTGGGACGGTGGACCGTCCATCGTCCCTCGGCGGCCCCGCCGATGATCGCGGCCACGGTCGCGTCGAGGTCGAGATCGCTGGTGTCGAGCACGTGGCGTCGATCGAGCCCTTGTCGTTGATCGAGCCCCTGTCGTCCATCGAGCAGGGCGTCGGTCCACTGCGCGTGCAGATCGATGGCCGCCGCCTCGTCGTCGAACGGGTGGTCCCGTCGCGTGCGGATCCGCTCCAGACATCGATCGAGCGATGGCAGGAGGACGACGTAGTCGGCCGTCGGCACGGCGGCAACGGCGAGGAAGCGGTCGAGGAACCAGGGGCCGAGCACACCGTCGTAGACGGTCGCGAACCCGTGCCGGACGAATTCGCCCGCCGCAGCGGCCGCGGCCTCGGTGACCGCAGCGTTCTGATCATCGGACTCCGGCAACCACGGTGGGATGAACCCGTTGTGAACGAACCCGAAGAACGCGTCGCCGACCACCAGGACGCTGGGGTCGAACTGGTCAGCGATCGCCCGGGCGACGGTCGACTTCCCGACACCGGGCGGTCCGCTGACAACGAGGAGTTCGGCCATCGGACGAGTCTGACGCAGCGGGCCGGATCGGCTCACCCGGTTTCGAACAGTCGCCCCGGTGTTGTGTGCTGCGTGGGCTGCGCGGGCGTGCGGGCGGCACGGCGCGCTGCTGCGTGGCGGGCGCGGAGGTCGGGTGGGGCCGGGGTCGATGTTGGTGTTGGTGTTGGTGACTTGGTGGTGCTCGCTGTTGTCGGTGGCGGCGACGCGGTCGGTGGTGGTGCCGGCCGTGTCGGGGAGTGGGGTGGGTCGGTGGTGTTGCCACGGGCGTGGTGGGGGTGGCGGGGGTCGGTGGGGTCGACGAAGGCGCGGCGGCCGGTGCCGGCGACGAGTTGCCAGTTCTCCAAGGTCTTGAGTTGGTGGTGGAACGTGCACATGTGTTCGGACTCGACCAACACCGTGTGTTGGGTTCTCGCGTAGTCCTCGCGGTGCTCGTATTCGAGGTCGACGGTGCGGTTGCATCCGGCGACGCAGCATTTGGGGTCAGTCCAGAGCTTCGCAATGCGTTGTGCCTCGGTGGGCTTGCGTGCCGGGTTCACAACGTCGATGACGGCGGTGCCGTTGGTGGTGACCAATCGCAGGATCGAGTCGCCGAACATGGTCCGGGCTTGTTCGACCGACACGGACCCGATGCCGGGGATCTCACACACTTCGCCGTCACCGACCGTCCCGTTGATGAGGGCGGCGAGGTCGACGCGCACCAGCATGAGGCGGCGCACGGACTCGCGAGTCCGCCGTCGGCGACCGCCCACCCCTTGGCCACCGGGCGCAGCACTGTCGTCCGTCCCGTCGCCGTCGCCTGCGGTTGGAGCGCGTCCGCACACGAGGTCGACGAGGGCGTCGTACGCGTACTGTTCGCGGCCTTCACGTTGACCGTTGCGCCGTTCGCGATGGATTTCCCCGATCCGGTTCTCCAACGCCTGCTGCAATTCGGCACCCTCGGCCAACGGGCCTTCGGCGTAGAAACACCAGCGTCCGCCTTTGGACCACCAGTACGCCTTGCGTCCGGCGCGCACTTTGCGTTCGCGTTCGACTTTCGATTCCTCCCCCTCGACCTCCGCCTTGCGCCGCGCCGCTTCTTCTTTGGTGTGCCGGAGCGAATCGGACTTCGCCGTTTCGAGCAGGTCATCCTCTGCGGCAGGGTTGGCGGACGCCCCCGCCGCGACGGCGCCGGCTTGTTGGGGTGACAGCTCGCCGTTTCGCACGGCGTCGGCGGTGCCCGCCAGCCCACCGAGCTGCTCCGACGTTTCCAGATCGGCCCGCGCCCGGCCCGTGTCAGTGCCCTGCCGCAACGCCAACCACGCGGCCGGTGAGGGGCATCCGGCGCGTCGCCATTCCTCGGATTCGGTGGCTCGGGCTGCGATGAGGACCCTCCCGGAGGCGGCGAGGCGTTCGAGTTCGATGAACGCGTCCAAGATGTCGACGGCGTACGGCAACGGCACATCGGCGGGCGACAGATCGCTCAGCAAGGTGCGTACGGGGGCGGCGGCGTCTCGGAGTTGGCCGGCGAGTTGTGATCGATAC
>CALMLJ010000003.1 GCA_937868025.1 uncultured Acidimicrobiaceae bacterium | reverse complement strand
GCTCAGTCGATCCGGACGACGGTGCGCCCGATCGAGCGCCGCTGTTCGTGGTCGTCGAGTGCTGCGCCGGCGTCGTCCATCGCCACGGCCCGCCCGACGTGGGGGCGGATCGTGCCGGCGGCGATCAGGTCGACCAGCGCTTGGTGGACCTCGTCGCCGTCGGCCCGGGTGAACGGGTTGAACCCGAACCGCCGCATGCCCGGGTCCAGATCGTCGACCCAGGCGCCGAGCACCCCGACGACCGAGAAGTTGCCGATGCTCGCCATGCGGAGCGGCCGGCCGGTCATCCCGTTCTCGTCGTCGTCGGTGAACCCGACGGCGAGGTAGCGGCCCTCGCGTGCCACGCACTGCCACGATTTCGGCACGAACGAGCCGCCGGCCAGGTCGCAGATCACGTCGGCGCCCACATCGTCGGTGGCCCCGAGCACGGCTTCGACGACGTCCTCCTGGGTGTGGTCGATGACCAGGTCGGCACCGAGCGACCGGCACAGCTCGGCCTTCTCGGGGCTGCTGACCGTGGCGAACACCCGGGCGCCGGCGCTGACCCCGAGCTGGATGGCGGCGGTGCCGAGCCCGCTGGCCCCGGAGTGGACGAGCAGCGTCTCCCCTGCCGTCAGGTGACCGCGGCGGAACAGGGCGAGGTGGGTCGTGTGGAACGGGATGAGGAAGGCCGCCGCCTCTTCGTCGCTCAGCGACTCGGGCGCGTCGAACACCCCGACGGCCGGGGCGACGGTGTACTCGGCGATGCCGCCGAGCGCATCCTTCGAGATCCCGACGACCCGTCGTCCGATCCACTGCTCCGCTCCGGCACCGGCGCCGGTCACGACCCCGCACACGTCCATGCCGAGCGTGAAGGGCGGCTGCTTGGTGACCGAGACGAGCTTCCCTCGACACCGGTCGATGTCGTTGAAGTTCAACGCCGCCGCCGCGACCCGGATCGTCACCTCGCCCGCTCCCGGTTCGGGGACATCGACCTCGTTCACGGCCAGCACCTCGCCGGGAGGTCCGTGACGGGTCACCTGCACAGCTCGCATACGCTTCCCCCTGAGTTCACTGACGACACCAAAACGATACTCCGTCTCAACTTTGTGGGTACGCTTCGGTCGATGGATGGCAGCGAGGTC
>CALMLJ010000002.1 GCA_937868025.1 uncultured Acidimicrobiaceae bacterium | reverse complement strand
GCACCACCGCAACGTGGCCGCGTTCTTCGTACTCGAGGGTTTCCAGTTCCACCGTCTCACTCCTGATGCCGCTGACGGCTCGTCACTGTAACTGGACGTCGGATCGCCACCCTCCCCGCTATCTCGACTCCTGCATTTATCTGCTTGTGCATATATATGCCGTGATGTATGTTGACTCCATGCCCTCCCCGACCGCCGTCCTCGAGGTGATCGCCGAGCCGACCCGACGCCGCATCCTCGATGCCGTTCGCGACCACGAGCGGTCCGTGACCGAGTTGGTCGACGCAGTGGGCATGCACCAGCCCGGGGTGTCGCGCCACCTGAAGGTGCTGCGCGACGCCGGCCTCGTCGACGTGCGCCGTGACGCCCAACGCCGCCTCTACCGACTCCGCCCGGAGCCACTCATGGAGCTCGACGAGTGGCTCGAGCCGTACCGCGCGCAGTGGGCGAACCGGCTCGACTCCCTCGAACGCCACCTGCAGGCGACGGCGATCCCCGTGACTCCGACACCGATCTCTCCAACACCGAAGACGACCCCGACCAGGAAAACCTCCAACATGAAGGACAGCCGATGAGCACGCTCCAACCCGCGTCCTACGACGGCACCGTCGAGCGCACCGCCGACGGCGGCGTCATCCGGTTCGAACGCCACCTCCCCTACGCGATCCGCGACGTCTGGGACGCGGTCGTGAACCCCGCACGCCTGGGCGAGTGGTGGCTGCCGTTCGATGCCGACATCACCGTCGACCTCCGCGAGGGCGGCGAGATGGTGTTCGCCGGCCGCGGTGACGAACCGTTCTCGATGTCGTTCACGATCCTCCGCGTCGAAGCACCCACGCTGCTCGAACACACCCATGCCGATGAGGGTTCGTTCCTCCGCTGGGAGCTCGAATCGGTGAACTCCGGGTGCGTGCTTCGCCTGACGCACTTCATCGTCGATCCCGATGAAGCCATCGGCAAGTGCTACGTCGTGGGCTTGCACCATTCGCTCTCCCGGCTCGTGCCGTGCCTCAGCGGCCGACCGATCCCCTGGGATCAGGACGCGTTCGTCGAGGCGCAGGGCCACTACGCCGCCCTCGGCTTCGCACCCGCAGTGGAGGCGTCATGACCGAGCAACTGCTGCGCGTCCAGAACTTCGGGGTCTACGCCGACGGGTTCGGCGCCGGCGTCGGCCAGACCCTCGAGCAGCCGTTCGGACACGCCAATCCCGGCGACCTCTTCGCCTGGGCGGGCGCCACCGCCAGTTGGCCGAACCGGACCGATCCCGGGGGTTCGCGCGGTCTGGACGACTACTTCACCCGCGACTTCACCCACAACATCGGCGCCGAGATCATGGGGCGCAACAAGTTCGGACCGATCCGCGGCCCGTGGGAGAACCTCGACTGGAAGGGGTGGTGGGGCGACGTCCCACCGTTCCACACACCCGTCTTCGTCCTCACCCACCATGCGCGGCCGAGCCTCACGCTGGCGGACACCACATTCCACTTCATCGACGCCACCCCGGCCGAAGCTCTCGCGCTCGCGAAGGACGCCGCCGACGGCAAGGACGTGCGACTGGGCGGTGGGGTCAACACCGTGCGGCAGTTCCTCGACGCCGACCTCGTGGACACCCTTCACGTCGCCGTCTCGCCGCTCGTGCTCGGCAGTGGCGAGCGGCTGTGGAATTCCCCCGACGACCTGCTCGATCGCTTCCATCGCGACACGATCCCGAGCGCGAGCGGCGTGACGCACCAGGTGTTCTGGCGGCGCTGACGCCAACCGACTCGGGCCGACGTCGCGGAATCGCCGTGACTACCCTCGGCGGATGGTCACCCATCGTGAACTCGGGTTCTACGCCCTCGCCGGCTCACCGAAGTCGCCCCGAGAACTGCTCGACGAGGTGCGCGAGGCCGAGGCGCTGGGCCTCGGCGCCGCGTTCATCTCGGAGCGCTACAACATCAAGGAGGCGTGCACGCTGAGCGGAGCCGCCGCCGCGGTGTCGAGCGACCTTCGGATCGTGACGGGCGCCACCAACCACAACACCCGGCACCCGCTCGTGACGGCATCGCACGCCACCACCATGCACTTCCTCTCCGAGGGCCGGTTCACGCTCGGGCTCGGCCGTGGCATCGCGATGTTGCAGGACCTCTACGGCATCGAGCGCATCACGACCGCGCAGATGGAGGACTTCGTCGGCCTGATGCGCCGCCTCTGGAAGGGCGAGACGATCTTCGGCCACGACGGGCCGGCCGGATCGTGGCCGATGTTGCGCCTCGATCCCGGCTTCGACGAGGACATCCCCCTCGCCCTCGTTGCGTTCGGGCCGAACAGCCTGGCCCTCGGCGGCCGGGCGTTCGACGACGTCATCCTCCACACGTTCTTCACCGACGAAACCCTCCAGCGCTGCGTCGGCATCGTGAAGCAGGCGGCCGAACAGGCCGGGCGCGACCCCGACTCGGTGCGCGTCTGGTCGTGCCTCGCCACCGTCGGCGACCACCTGCCCGAGCCGCTGCGGCTCAAGAAGACCGTCGGACGACTTGCCACCTACCTGCAGGGCTACGGCGATCTCATGGTCGACACCAACGGGTGGGACCCGGCGGTGCTCACGGCGTTCCGCGCCGACCCCGTCGTCGGCAGCCTCCTCGGGGCGATCGACCAGGTCGCGACGACCGAGCAGCTCGAACACATCGCCACGCTCCTCCCCGACGAGTGGCTCGCCCCCGCTGCGACGGGCTCCGCGGCCCAGTGCGTGGCGACGGTTCGCGAACAGCTCGCGCTCGGCGCCGACGCCGTGATCCTCCACGGCGCGAGCCCGACCGAACTCACCCCGATCGTCCACGAGTACGCCGGTTAGGACGATCGGCCGGTCCGCCGGCGCGGTGCAAGAGGGTCCGCGAGCGCGAACGCCGGGATCAGCTTGCGGAGACGAGGGGCAGGACGTTCCCGGTGTCGTCCGGTCCCGGGCCGGCCGACGGAATCCTGATGCCGGGAGATGAGGCGATGCCGGCGGCACGGAGCTTGGGGAGAACACCCTCGCCGAACCAGTACGCCTCCTCCACGTGAGGTTGGCCCGACAAGATGACGTGATCGAATCCGATTGCGTGGTACTCCGCCAGCCGCTCGGCGACCTCGTCGTGGCTCCCGACGAGGGCCGTGCCAGCGCCACCGCGGACGAGACCGAACCCCGCCCACAGATTCGGGGCGATCAGCAGCCGGTCACGATCGCCGCCGTGGAGCGCGGTCATCCGCGCCTGTCCGATCGAATCGCCGGGGCCGGCTGCGAGCGCCTGGGCGCGCGCCACGACCTCGGGCGACATCGCGTCGAGGAGCCGATCGGCCTCGGCCCACGCGTCGGCCGCCCGGTCGCGGGTGATCGTATGGAGGCGGATTCCGAACTTGACGTCGCGGCCGAGGGCCTCGGCCTGTGCGCGCACCGAGGCGATCTCCGCCGCTGCCGCCTCGGGCGGCTCACCCCACATGAGCCAGACGTCGGCGTGTCGCGCTGCCACCCGCTTGCCGGCATCGGACGAACCGCCGAAGAACACGGCCGGTTGCGGGTCTGGGGCCTTCGCGACGAGCGCATCCTCGACCACGAAGTGCTCGCCCTCGAAGTTGAACGGACGGCCGGTCAACGCACCCTTGAACACGGTGAGGAACTCGTCGCAGCGGTCGTACCGCCGGTCGTGGTCGAGGTGGTCGCCGAACCGGCGCTGTTCGGCCGCGCTCCCGCCGGTGACGATGTTGACCAGCAGGCGACCGTTGCTCAACCGCTGGAACGTGGCAGCCTGCTGGGCCGCGAGCGTCGGCGAGACGAGACCCGGCCGAAACGCCACCAGGAAGCGGAGGCTCCTGGTCTCGCGGATGAGCGCCGCCGTCGTCAGCCAGGCGTCCTCGCAGAACGTGCCCGTCGGGGTGAGCACGGCGTCGAAGCCGACCTTCTCCGCGGTGCGTGCGACCTGCGCCAGGTAGTCGAGGTCGGGATCGCGCCTCGAGACGGTGGGGCCGAACCCCACGACGTCGCGGCTGTCGCCGGCGGTGGGCAGGAACCAATGGAGGCTGAGTGACATGGCGTCCCCCTGGGAGTCGAGACGCCTGATTCTATGAACTCGATCGATTTGGTTAACTTTCGCCGTTGTGGCACCCGTCACGGATGGGCGTCGGTGATCTCGATGATCTGGTCGAGTCGAGCGAGCGCGGCCTCGAACTTCGTGCACTGGGCGGCAATCCGCTCGCGTTCGTGCTGCAACATGCGCCGCTGCTCGGCGTCGGTGTGGCCCGTGTCGATGCACGGAAGCAGCATCGCGATGTTGCGACTGGCGAGCCCGGCGGCATACATGTCGAGGAGGAACGCCACCCGCTCGGGTGTGTCGTCGGAGTAGAGCCGTTGGCCCGACGGACTCCTCGATGGCTGGAGGAGCCCCTGTTCCTCGTAGTAGCGGAGGGCACGAACGCTCACCCCCGACCGTTCTGCCACCTCGCCGATCCGCAACATTCGCGATTCCTCCCTTGACCCTGACGTCAACGTCAGGGTTTACGGTACCGCGTATGGACATCAACGGATCGATCGCACTCGTCACCGGCGCCAACCGCGGCCTCGGACTCGCCTTCTCCCAGCAGCTCCTCGAACGGGGCGCGACCAAGGTGTACGCCGCAGCCCGCGACATCAGCACCATCGACCTGCCGGGCGTCGAGCCCGTCGAGCTCGACATCACCGATGCAGCGCACGCCCGACGAGCGGCCGAACTCGCAAGCGATGTCACCCTCGTGGTCAACAACGCGGGCATCAACACCTGGCAGAACCTGGTGACCGGCGACATCGCCGAGATCCGTCGAGAACTCGACACCCACCTGTTCGGCACACTGAACGTGGTCCGGGCGTTCGCCCCGGTGCTCGGGGCCAACGGCGGTGGCGCCGTGCTCAACGTGCTGTCAGCGATGTCGTGGTTCGCATACGACGGCAGCAACTCCTACCACGTGGCCAAAGCCGCCCAGTGGGCGCTCACCAACGGCGTTCGGATCGAGTTGGGAGCGCAGGGCACGCTCGTCGTCGGTGTTCACCTCGGTCTCGCCGACACCGACATGTCGGCCGGATTCGACGCCGACAAACTCTCCCCCACTGTGGTCGCGAACGCCAGCCTCGACGGAATCGAGGCCGACGCCTGGGAAGTGCTGGTCGACGACTGGAGCCGATCGATCAAGGCGTCGCTCGCCCGCGACCCCCGAGAGCTCTCCGACCCCGCCACCGACTGACACCGGAGAGGACGACCTCCCGGTCCTCACCCGGGGGGAATCCCCCATTCTCCCCCTTCGCTCGGCCCGCGGACCCGGGTAGGTTCGCACCGTGACGGTCACGACAGACCACGGCTGGCTCACGCACGTGTGCGCACCGACCGAGATGGGTCGGCTCGTCGCCGCGTTCGACTGGGCCTCGACACCACTCGGCGCGCCGTCGACGTGGAGCGCCGGTCTTCGCGCCGCGACCTCGTTGTGCCTGACCTCGCGCTTCCCCATGCTCGTCGTGTGGGGCCCCGAGCTCATCCAGATCTACAACGACGGCTACCGACCGATGCTCGGCGACAAGCACGCCAACGCCCTCGGTCGTCCCGCCAGCGCCGTGTGGTCGGAAGTGTGGGACGTGGTCGGGCCGATGTTCGAGTCGGTCATGACCACGGCCGTGCCGACCTGGGAGGAGTGCCAGTCGCTGATCATCGACCGGCACGGCTAC
This sequence comes from uncultured Acidimicrobiaceae bacterium, assembly GCA_937868025.1. The sequence continues at coordinate 1,391 of CALMLJ010000002.1, read as the reverse complement.
GCCGAGGAGTGCTTCTTCCAGTACTCCTACAGTCCGATCTACGACGACGACGGAACCGTCGGCGGCGTCCTCGATGTCGTCACCGAGACGACCGCCGCCGTCATCGCGGCGCGACGCCTCCGCTGCCTTGCGGCGCTCGGGGCGAGCGTGTCGGGCGACGGCGACATCACCGACGCGTGCGCCCGGGCCGTCGACACGCTGGGCCGCTGGCGACCGGACATCACCGGGGCGGCGATCCATCTCACGATCGACGGAACGCTCACCACGGTCGCCTCGAAACGCGAGCCGGGAGCGCCGAGCCTGTCGCTCGACCGCCTGGCCGCCGTCGAGAGCAGCTGGCGGTCCGACCGGTTGGAGGGCGAGTCGGGGCTGGTGCACCAGGTTGCCGAACCGATCGGGCTCCGCGGTGCCGGGGTCCGCGGCGTGCTCGTCCTCGACCTGGATCGACGCCGCGCCTTCGACGCCGACTACGAGGAGTTCACGGCCCTGGTCGCCGGCACCGTGAGCGGGGCGATCGAGTCGGAGTTCCAACGGGCGCTCGAACTGGGCGAGTACCGGCGCATCGCCGACACCTTGCAGAGCGCGATGCTGGCGCCGGCGAGCGACATCCCGACCGTCGCTGCCCGGTACGTCCCGGCACTCGGGCGGCTCGCCGTCGGTGGCGACTGGTACGACGTGATCGAGCTCAGTCCGAACACCCGGGCGCTCGTGGTGGGCGACTGTGTCGGGCACGGTCTCGAGGCAGCCGCAGCAATGTCACAGCTGCGCATCGCAGCGCGATCGATGCTGTTCGACGGCCGGGACCCCGCAGGCGTGCTCGACGGCCTGCACCGCTATGCCGAGTCCGTCGAGGGCGCCGAGTGCGCCACGGTGGTGTGCGCCATCGTCGACCGGAACAACAGCGTCATCACCTATTCCCGCGCCGGCCACCTCCCACCCCTCGTCATCGGCACGGGGGCCTCGGGGAACCGCTGGCTCGACGGCGCCGGTGGCCCCCCGCTCGCGGCGATCCGCGACTGCAAGTACGAGAACGAATCGGCCGCACTTCTCACCGGCGACCGCCTGCTCCTCTTCTCCGACGGCCTGGTCGAACGGCGTGACGAGACCATCGTCGAGGGCCTCGACCGACTCCAGACGGTGGCCGACGCCGCGAAGGACCTGCCGATCCACGACTTCGCCGATCACATCCTCCGCACCCTGCGCCCCGACGGGGGCGCCGACGACATCGTGCTCGTCGCCAAGTTGAACCGGTGATCGACGGGGGTTCACCGAAAACAATTCCGAAATGTGGGCAATCCGATCGTTCGCGGGGTACGAACTGATCGAGATGGCACAATTCTGGTTCGTCGCGGTTGGGCTGCTGGTCGGCGTCGCGCTGTTCGGTCGGCCCC
>CALMLJ010000001.1 GCA_937868025.1 uncultured Acidimicrobiaceae bacterium | reverse complement strand
GGTCCGAGAGCTCGACCGCCGTCCCGACGTGAGCTGGCTGGTCGCTCAGCCGTGCTTGCTGCGACTGCCGGCGAAGAGGCGCGGGCGCCGGCTCGAGCACACGCCCGACCTCTTGGTTCGTCATGACGACGGGACGATTCGGCTGTGGGATGCCCGACCTGCCAGCCGACAGGACGACGACTTCACGCTCAAGGTCCGGCTCACGAAGGAGGCGTGCGCCGAGGTCGGCTGGGCGCATGAGGTCTTCAGCGGCTGGTCACGGGTGCGGCGCGTCAACCTCATGTGGATTCATGCCTATCGACGACGGATGCCATGGTATGCCGGGTCGCTACGGCTGATCCGCGAGTGCCTCCAAGGCGCCGGGGCGATCGACGACGTCTTGGCTCTGGACGCTGGCGGCGGGCACCTGGTCTCGGCGATGTGGCACGGCATCTGGAGTGGACAGATCGAATGCGATCTCGACCGCCCCCTGAAGCGCAGCACCCGGATCGTCATCCACGACGTGGCGGCGGTGTCGTTGTGAGCAAGGCCGTTGAGCTGTTCGTAGGCGCTCGGGTGCTCATGTCGTTTGGTCCCGCCGTTGTCGTCGAGCTCGGCCGGCACGGTGTGACGGTGAAGGACGCGTTGGGCGAGAACCACTTCATCCGAGCCGACCAACTCGCTGTCACCGGCATCGGTGACGAGGGCCTCGACGCGATCCATCTGTCGATCCAGCCCTGGTGGAACAGCCTCTCGCCCGAGATCAAGGCAGAGGTGCGACTCAAGCTCGAGGTCGTGTTCGAGGTACTCACTGCATATCGAGACGGTCACCCGCTCATGGCCCGTGACGGCGAACCGTTCTACCCGTTCGGGGAAGGTTTCGGTGTCAGCCTCACCCAGCGGATCGAGGCGATGTCGCGGCAGCTCACGTTCGAGTACGGGGTCGACCGGACGAGAGTCCGCCGGGTGCTCGCCGGCGAGATCTTCAAGAACGGCGTGTCCCCGAACACGATCCGAGGCTGGATCAAGGCCTTCCAACGCGACGGCCTCCGTGGGCTGGTCGACGGGCGCAAAACCAAGGGGCGACAGGGCTTCGAGGTCATCGACCCGCGCTTCGTGCGGATGGTCGACGAGGAGCTCGCAGCCTTCGACGGCACCAAGAGCAGGGTCAGCCTGGTAGAGATCGAGCGACGCATCCTCGTCCGGCTCAAGCAAGAGGGCGTCCACGACATCGATCTGCCGCAGCGGATCACTCAGCAGTATCTGTCCACCCGCTTCGCGGCCCTCGGCCGCACGACCAAGCAGCACAAGACCGCCTCGATCCGCAAGAACGCCGCCCGCTCCAACTACCCCGCGACCCACCCGGGCCACTTCGCCGTCGACGTCACCCGCTGCGACAACCTGGTCTGGGACGACGTCTACGAGCGGGTCTACTCGGTCGAGATCATCACCATCATCTCGATCCCCACCCGAGTCGTCGTCGCATGTCGAGTGGTGCCTCAGTCAGCGAACTCCCTCGAGGTCGCCCTCGCGCTGTACGACGCGATCCGACCCTTCTCCATGGTCGTCGAGGGCACGACGATCGACGACTTCCGGTGGTGCGGCATACCGGCCAGCCTCGACTTCGGCGACAACCCCATCACCGCACACGCCAGCCGCGTCCGCACCAGCCGCGAGGTCCAGGGACGCCACGTCAAGCCAGGCATCGCGTTCGTCTCGCTGCGGGCCGACAACGGCAAGATCTTCCTCAGCGACCCCGTCCTCGCCCTGCTCCGCGACTGGAGCGTCGACCTCATGCCGAGCCGACCCGGACGTCCCGTGGACAACAACATCGTGGAGCGCTGGCACGACCGTCTTCAGGCGGCCTACCAGTCGTTCCGCAACGGTGCTGGCTTCAAGGGCCGCGCCGTCTACGAACGAGGACGGTTCGTCGGCTGGGTCGGTTTCGAACCGCTCGGCTCCTGGCGCGAGCTGCAGCAGCACCTCCACCGCTTCATCGCCCTTGACTACCACCGCAACCGACACGACGGCGTGAAGATCCCCGGCCTCGAGGACGGCAACTTCACCCCGCTCGAGCGACACGACATGGCGCAAGCCATCACCGGCCGTCTCTTGGTCCCCCAACACCCCGACCTGATCTTCAGCCTCCTGCCCGAGAAGTGGCTCACCCCCGGCAACGGCGGCATCGAGTTCCGAGGCCTGACCTACGACGGCGACATCCTCGACGAGATACGCGGCGTCCGACCCGGCACCTACCGCGCCAAGGACGCCAAGGTCCCCTTCCTCTACGACCCTCGAGACCGGACCCGGATCTGGCACCGCAGCCGGC